>CAVHNT010000039.1:0-8679 GCA_963637565.1 bacterium | reverse complement strand
GAGTAGTAGTTGGACTTGATTATTATGATTCTCCTATTTCTAAAAAATCAAGTATAGGCGTTAGCTCAAAAGAAATTCTAAATAACATTATAGAATTAAAAAATTTAAATTGTAATGTAACAATATCAAAAGTATATGATAATGATGAAGAAAATACTATGAAAATAGTGGATTGGGCGTTAACTAATAACATACGAATAAAAATAATTGAAATCGTAAAATTTGAAAAGGCGATTTCGACATCTAATGAATTTATTGATATAAGAAATAAAATACTTAAAAAATATAATATGGAAATTATAAAAGATCAGTTTAATGAAATTAATGGATATATAAATGGGAAACGTGTTATAACTTTTTTTCACTCTCATTGTAGATTAGGTGAGTGTGATATATGTAAGAAAATTCATTTAAGGGTAATAAGTACATGCAAATTAAAACAGTGTATGTATACAGATGAAGATGATATAGATTTCAGAGTAGGAAATGTTAGTGAAAACATTAGCAGATATTTATCTAGACCAGCTAAATTTTATTAATTATTTGGATGGAGGTGTTATTATTGTGGATATAAAGATAAAAACAGATGAATGTAATTTTAAGTATAGAGTAGCAGGAATAATTATTAGTGACGATAAAGTATTAACGGTTAAAATGTGTGATAATTCATTTTACTGCTTGCCCGGTGGACATGTTGAAGTTGGTGAAAGCACTGTAGAATGTATTTTTAGAGAAATGAAAGAAGAAACTGGATATAACGTTATAAATCCTAAATTGATAGCAGTTACAGAAAATTTTTTTGCTAGCAAGATTAATAAGCAAATGCATGAAGTGGGATTTTATTATATATTAGATTTAGACGAATATTCTAATAATATTAATAAAGAAGATTATATAAAAATTGAGCATGATAAATGTGGAGATATAAAATTAGAATTTAAATGGTTCGATATATCAAAATTAAACGATATTAATATTCAGCCAGAATTTTTAAAAGAAAAACTTATGAAGAAAGATTTTATGCTTACTCATTATATAATTGGAAAATAATAAAAACATATAAATATTAAAATGTAGTAATAATAATTATTATCACTATTTGTCCGGAAATAATTTGGCTTTTGAGCTAGTAACTTATTTAAATGACATAAGGAGGTATTATCATGAAGTATCATGTGTATTTAGCACTAAAGGACAATTTGTTGAAGATTTTTATCTCGGATAAGGTAAAGTTAGGTACTGAATATGTACGGTGTGGCAAAATCGATGTGATTAAAACTTTATTTCAAGATTTCTATACGTTAGAATTTAAGAATATTGTTACATTAATTTATATTCAAGAGAATAAATTAGAAATTAAGCATGCTGATTTTATTGATGTAACAGAAAACTCAAAATTTTATATTGAAGATATATTGAATGGCTCTGTAGTGAATGCTAATACCGTAATAGAAGGAAGTGACGGAGTTGGTAAAAGTACATTAGTTGCAAATCTAGCCCAACTTGGTATTTTGTGTCAGGATAGAGCAGTTAATTCAATAACTAAAAAAATGAAACCAGAAATTGAGTCAAATGAACGTTTATTTTCTATACAAAAATATCTTGACGAAGAACCTAGTCGAAAAGTAATTTTTTTATATTTATCAAGTGAATTTGAACTAAATAAGCGAATTTATAGTAGAGAGTTTATATCTGAGTACGACAAACATTCTATAATTTTTCAACGGTTATATGTAGATACATATATGAAGATTAAAGAAAAGTATAAAAATATATTTTTGCTTGATTGTTTAAATAAGAGCGAAGAAGACATGGTAAAAGAATTACTGGGCATACTTTATTAAGTATATAGAGTATTACTGATACTTTTTGAATGCTGTACACAAAAAAATGAGATGATGAAATTTTCACCATCTCATTTTTTAAATTTTAAATCATATTGTATGCACAATCATAAATATGATTTTTTTATACTTCTATGCTTACCGCATGAGCAATTCCAAGTATGCTTTCGTTTTGTTGTGCTGTTGTTGGACTCATTAAAGCTCCTGTCGCACACAATAATACTTTTTTGAATTTTTTTGCTTTTAATTGATTGTATACGTAACCGCAAAATGTTGTTGCACAGCAACCACAACCACTTCCACCAGAATGTACATCTTGTTTTTCTTTGTCAAATATTAAACATCCGCAATCATTATAATAGTTTTTCATGTCATATCCGCGTGATGTCATTAAATCCAAACAAATATCTCTTCCTATAAAGCCTAAATCACCAGTTAATATGATATCGTAGTAGCTCGGTGCACGTTTTGTGTCTTTGAAGTGTGCATATAGTGTATCTACTGCAGCTGGTGCCATTGCAGCTCCCATATTGTTAGCATCTTTAATTCCCATATCCACAATTTTTCCCGTCGTTATATAGGTTATTTTAGGGCCTTCACCAACCGAATTTAAAAATGCTGTTCCCGAACCTGTTACAGTCCATTGTGCAGAAGGTGGACGCTGTGTTCCTAATTCTAACGGAAATCTAAATTGTTTTTCTGCACTACAAAAGTGACTTGAAGTAGAGCAAACAACTTTATCTGCCATTCCACCATCTATTAGCATGGCACCAAGACTTAAACTTTCGCAAAATGTTGAACAAGCTCCAAATAGTCCAAAATATGGTATTTCGCGTTCTCGTATACCAAAAGATGATGATACACATTGATTTAGTAAATCGCCAGATAGTAGGTAATCAACATCGCTATTACTTACTTTTTCTTTTCCAAGACAGCCTCCTACACATTCTTTTACTATTTTTGATTCTGTTTTTTCCCATGTTTTTTCTCCCCAGAATTCATCTTCGACTATTATATCAAAGTATTTTCCTAATGGACCTTCACCTTCTTTAGGACCTACTATAGAATAAGTTGAGGAAATAGTTGGTGGGTTTGCTAATTTTACAGTTTGCATTCCGATTTTTTTCTCTGCCATGTTTTTCCTCCTTACTTTCCAAAAATATAGTATAAAAGACCTATTGCCATTGATGTACTTATTCCATACACTAAAACGGGTCCTGCTATTTGAAATAGTTTTGCACCAACGCCAAGAACCAAACCTTCACTTTTAAATTCAATTGCAGGTGAAGATATTGAATTTGCAAATCCTGTTATAGGGACTATTGAACCAGCACCTGCAAATTTACCAATTCTATTGTAAACATTTATTGCAGTTAAGAATATTCCAATGAATACAAGAGAAATACTTGTTGCAGATGATACAGCATCTTGGTCAAGACCTTTACTTGCCCAAAAATCTGATATAAATTGTCCAATCAAGCATATTGTGCCACCAACGAAAAACGCTTTTACGATATTAAGCCATATTGGAGAGTTAGGAGTTTTTGCATCAACATAAGCTTGATAGTCTTTTTTTGTTTCGATAGGTTTCATTAATTTTTCGCCCTTTCTGTATCAACTTTAAAACATATTTTTGTGTCTGCTATATATTCATGAATCTTATTGTCTCTAATAGTGCAGTTTAATCCCAATACTTTAATATCAAAAATATGGTCTACACTTTGAGAAACTTCTTCAAATGCTACTTTTACTGCATCTTCAAAAGATATATTTGAAATACCTTGTATGTTTAAACTTTTTGTAACGCTCAAATAAAACACCTCCAATTAATAAATATTTTGAACAAATTTTCAAAAAATATGCAAAAAATTAATGTAGATATTTGTTGAAATATAATGCCTTTTTATATATAATGAGGGTGGCAATTGAAGGAAGAACATTATTATTTTATATTTAAAAAAGAGAAAGGAATGAAAAGAATGATATATTCAAAAGAAGTTGAAAATATGTGTCCAGTAGCAAAAGGCGTTGATCATGGACCAGCACCAATACCAGAAGAAGGTAAATGGGTGAAATCAAAAGAAATTAAAGATATATCAGGTTTAACACATGGTATAGGTTGGTGTGCACCACAACAAGGAGCTTGTAAATTAACATTAAATGTTAAAGAGGGAATAATCCAAGAAGCTCTTATTGAGACTATTGGTTGTTCTGGAATGACACACTCAGCAGCTATGGCAGGAGAAATATTAGTTGGTAAAACAATATTAGAAGCATTAAACACAGACTTGGTTTGTGACGCTATAAATACAGCAATGAGAGAATTATTCTTACAAATTGTTTATGGTAGAACACAATCTGCTTTCTCTGAAAATGGTCTTCCAATAGGTGCAGGTCTTGAAGATTTAGGAAAAGGTCATAGAAGCCAAGTTGGTACAATTTACAGCACAAGTTTGAAAGGACCTAGATATCTTGAACTTGCAGAAGGATACATAACTGAAATAGGCTTAGATGCAGATAACCAAATAATTGGATATAAGTACGTTAACCTAGGAAAAATGATGGAGAATATCAAAAAAGGTATTGAACCAAAAGAAGCAATCGAAAAAGCAAGTGGTCAATATGGTAGATTTGATGAAGCTGTTAAGAAGATTGATCCTAGAGCTGAATAGTATAGATATTTAAATTAAAATAGAAGGGAATGAATATAATGAGTTTATTTGAAAGTTATGAAAGAAGAATAGATCAAATAATACCAGTACTTAACAAATATGGTATTAAAGACTTAGATGAAGCTAAAGCTATTTGCGAGGAAAAAGGTTTTAGCCCTTATGATATAGTTAAAGGTATTCAACCAATTTGCTTTGAAAACGCATGTTGGGCATATACAGTTGGTGCTGCAATAGCAATTAAAAAGGGTTGCACAAAGGCTGCAGATGCTGCTAAAGCAATCGGTGAAGGTTTACAATCATTCTGTATTCCTGGAAGTGTTGCTGATGATAGAAAAGTTGGTTTAGGTCATGGTAATTTAGCATCAATGCTATTGTCTGAAGATACAAAATGTTTTGCTTTCTTAGCTGGTCATGAAAGCTTTGCTGCTGCTGAAGGTGCTATTGGTATTGCAAAATCAGCAAACAAAGTTAGAAAAGAGCCACTAAGAGTTATATTAAATGGTTTAGGAAAAGATGCTGCACAGATTATTTCAAGAATTAACGGCTTTACTTATGTTAAAACAGATTTTGATTTCTTTACAGGTAAAGTTAATGTTATTGAAGAGATTGCATATTCAAAAGGTGAAAGAGCTGCTGTTAGATGTTATGGTGCAAATGATGTTAGAGAAGGTGTTGCAATAATGCACTTAGAGGGCGTTGATGTATCAATTACTGGTAATTCAACAAACCCAACAAGATTCCAACATCCAGTTGCAGGAACATATAAGAAAGAATGTATTGAACTTGGAAAGAAATATTTCTCAGTTGCTTCAGGTGGTGGAACAGGTAGAACATTACATCCAGATAATATGGCTGCAGGACCTGCTTCTTATGGTATGACTGATACAATGGGAAGAATGCATTCAGATGCACAATTCGCAGGTTCATCTTCTGTACCAGCTCACGTTGAAATGATGGGACTAATTGGTATGGGTAATAATCCTATGGTCGGTGCCACAGTGGCAGTAGCTGTCGCAGTCGAAGAGGCTATGAAATAGATTATAAGATATAAAAAAACCGTTTCTGCTATGAGAAACGGTTTTTTGCTATTATTTGCATTTCCAAGCTACAAATTTTTCAAATTTAGAATTTCTATTAAAGTCTCGTTCAAAAATTGTGCAATATGGAATTTTCTGTTTTTGGTAGCCCATAGCACGCATCAGCATAGCATGGGTAGTTACAATAATTTTACTGTAACCCATTTCAAGATATTTCATCATAGCGGGATATGCGCGAGCTACCATTTGATTTACAGATTCAAATCGTAGATTACTGGAGGGTGGTAGTTCAAAATTGTTTTCGCAAAATTCTTTGTACGCTAATTTTGAATATTCGTTATCAAGCGTTTGTGTATGTGCACAATCTTCGAGCCATTCATGAAAAGCAGGTTCCACAGTAAGTGGAATACCAGTATTTTTCGAGATTATTGCTCCTGTTTGAAGAGCACGAGTAAACGGAGAAGATACAATAATCTCTGCATCTTTAAGTCTATCGTCATGAGACACTTTCTCTGCTTGCATTACACCTTCATTTGTGAGTTCTCCTAGATACGAAACTAAACCAAGCCGAGCGACATTTTCGTAGTTGGGTTCGCCGTGCCTAATAAAGAGAATTTTCACATTAAATCTCTCCTTTCAATAAATGAACATGTGAGTAAACAAAGTCTATTTGGGTTACATAAATATATCACTAGTTGATTATTATGTCAAGTGAAAATAATTAGAATATTTGTTTCAGTATTTGGAATAATATGTATAGAAAATGTAACTGGAGGTGTTTATTATAAAAAGATTTGTTGGTATTGAAAGTATAAAAGCTCGTGAAGTGCTTGATTCTAGAGGAAAGCCTACTGTAGAGGTCGAAGTGCTTACAGAGTATGGTGATTTTGGTAGAGCCATGGTACCATCTGGTGCATCAACTGGAGAGGCCGAGGCTGTAGAGCTTAGGGATAAAGATGAGACTAGATACAATGGAAATGGAGTAAAGAGGGCTGTAAATAATGTAAATGAAATAATTGCAAAGAAGATAATTAATGAAAATATATTTGATCAAGAAAAAATTGATAACATTATGATTAAACTTGATGGAACTAAAAACAAGTCTAGGTTGGGGGCTAATGCTATATTGCGGAGTTTCAATGGCTATTGCAAATGCAGCAGCAGATAACCTAGGTATTCCTCTTGCAATGTATTTGGGTGGAATCTCTGGTTCTAATATACCATGCCCAATGATGAATATTCTAAATGGTGGTCAACATGCTGATAATAATGTTAATATTCAAGAATTTATGGTAGTTCCGATAGATATAAAAGAATTCCCAGAAAAAATCAGAGCGTGTAGTGAAATTTATTATTCATTGAAAAATATTTTAAAAGAAGAAGAATTATTATCAGGAATTGGTGATGAAGGCGGGTTTGCACCTAATCTAAAAAATGATGAAGAAGCCTTGGAGTTTATAAATATGGCTATAAATAAAGCTGGATATCAAGGAAAAGTAAAGATAGCACTTGACGTTGCAGCTAGTGAAATGTATGACAAGAAAGAAAATATTTATGAGTTTTGGAAAACAGGAGAGCGAAGAACAGCAAGAGAAATGATAACATACTACAAAGAACTTATTAAAAAGTATCCAATATTTTCTATCGAAGATGGTTTGGCTGAAGAGGATTGGGATGGTTGGAAACGTATGACAGAGGAGCTTTCAAAAGAAATCTATCTTGTTGGAGATGATTTGTTTGTCACAAATGTGGATAGACTTTGGTATGGAATTGATAATGGTATAGGAAATAGCATTTTAATTAAACCGAACCAGATTGGTACAGTTTCGGAAACTATAGATACTATAAAAACGGCTAAGGCACATGGATATATGCCTATCATGTCACATCGTTCTGGAGAAACTGAAGATACATTTATTGCTGACTTTAGTGTTGGGTTAAATGTTAAATTCATAAAAACAGGTGCTCCTGTTAGAGGCGAAAGAACAGCAAAATACAATCAACTTTTGAGATTAAATGAAATGTTTAACTCTTAACCTTACGGAAATAAGAACTTGCTGTAACGTATTTGTAACATAAACTTAATCATATTGTAATTGTAAAAATATATCGAAAATTGTACAATTGTAATGAAGAATAATACAAAAGAGAATAGGAGGGCAAGCGATAATCTAAAATCGCTTAGTAGAGGCTATGGAGAATAACGAAGTTAATGTACATTCAGTAGAGTTACAAAAGCAGATTCAAAAGCTAGAGAAACTTGAAAAAATGATAAATCCAAACAGCAAAAAGTCATTGATACTTTGGGAAGAAGATGATGCTTTTAAAAAGCTAATTGCTGATTTGAAAGATTACGCACTTACTTGCAATACAGATGAGTTCCCTGTTGAACTTTTAGATAAATTAAAGGCATTACAAGCAGATGCTATAAAGCAAATTGTAGATGGTACAAATAGAATAGTTGAGTTAAAAGAACAAGCTAAAACAAACCTTGATTTGAGTAGAAAGCTATCAGCAATGTATATATCTGCAATGGGTGCAAATTCACTTTCTGAATATGACGAGGATTTACAAAAGGAAGAACTAGCACCAATGAAGGAATATTTAGATACTATTAGTACTGCTGTTCCAGAATCAGAGGAATATATAAAGGCTGAAAAGATAATAAAATCAAAAATAAGTAATTTGGAAAATAGTGTTCATGTAACAATAGATTTAGAGAGAACAACTAGTAAAAATAGTGCACTAGAATATATAAAAACAGAGATTGAACCAGCAATATCAAGATTACAAACTGAGTATGATACTAAGTATACTCTTGCAGAAGAAACACAAGATGAAGAGATGTCTCTTGCTATTAGAAAGACGTTTAAAGAAAAAATGTATGATACCTTTGTTAGACCTATTGCTAACTTGTTTAAGAAAAAGGCTAAAATTAGATAAATATAGCGTGAGCTAATTGATAAAAGGCTAGATGCCGTGGTATAATAATCACGGTATCTAGTCTTCTTTATGTAATAGGAAAGCAACAGATTTGCAACCTTTTATGTATTAATTTTCTTTCCTATTACACAAAAAAACTTTAATTTATGCGAGAGATTTTCTTCCTTTCGGTCGAAAACTCTC
>CAVHNT010000038.1:5775-13279 GCA_963637565.1 bacterium | reverse complement strand
ATATAGTCATGTATTGCTGTTTTGTACACTCCCATCTTCCAAGGCAAATTTGTTTCGTAGCCATACGCTTCTCTATTGACAAAATTTCCCCATCTTCCGATAGATTGAACTAATAATAAATATGGTGCTAATAAATCAGCTAATTCATAAAAGCTTATTTTCTTCTTTTTACAAAAGTATATTCCATACAAAACAGCACCAATCACACCGCCATATATAGCAATTCCGCCATTCCAAATCATAAAAATCTTTAACGGATCTTGTAAATAATAATCTAAATTAAACAAAACATAATATAGCCTTGCACTAGCAAATCCAATTATAATTGCACCTATAAGATAATCTATAACAGTATCAAATGTTATTACTCCACCTTGCTTTTCTGTTACAGAATTTTTATTTCTTGAATCGCCTTTCGTTAAATCGATTTTCTTTTTTTCGTTCATTCTTCGACTTAACAAATAAAGTGCTAGCATCATTCCGAAGACTATTATAATTCCATACCAATATATTTTAAATGGTCCAAATTCAAGTGCTACAGGATTTATATATATTTCTTTTCCAAAAAATATTATTGGTTCCATTCTTTCCTCCGATTTATAATGGATTTATTATTGATACCGCTTCTTTATCAAAATCAAAATGATTTTTCAAAACTTTTTCTGCATATTCTTTAGTAATACTCTTATAAGCTTTTGCATACATCGCAGAATTAACTCCTCTGAAGAAATCAGATATAAACATATTAGCAACCGTACTAACATCTTCAAAACTTCTAACAAAGTTACCATACAATGATTTTTTTGTTCTTTCAAATTCATCTTCATCAATACCGTTTTCTTTGAATTCTTTTATCTTTTGATTTATTCTTTCAATTACAATCTCTGCATTTTTAGATTCGCCAGATATAGCACTATACGCATAGTCTTCTTCCATAGAAAAATCAGAAGATAATTCTTTTGTAAGCAATCCCTCATTATACAAATCTTCATATAGTTTTGTGCCGTTACCAACAATAAGTTCTAAAAGAATTTGAATTGCAACATTATATTTTATAGATTCATTCACATCACTTGGTAATCCTGCTTTTAATTTATCACCATCTGTACATTGCGTTATCGCATATGTGTCTTTAAAGCCGAACATAAACATTGGAACACTTATATCCATTTTCTTTTCACATTTTTCTTTATTTAAGAAGTCCTTTTCATCGCCATAAAATCTATCTATTTCAGAAAAAACTTTTTGCTCTCTTGTATCGCTCTTAATAATACTTAATACTTCATCTACGTCAACATCACCTGCAACACAAAGAATCATGTTAGATGGATCATAGAAAGTGTTATAACATCTATACAAAATTTCAGGAGTTATTTTCGAAATGGTTTCTATAGTTCCTGCAATATCTTTAGTTATAGCGTGTTTGCCATATAAACAATTTAAAAATCCAAAAAATAATTGCCAACCCGGATCATCATCATACATTTGAATTTCTTGCCCTATAATTCCTTTTTCTTTTTCAACGTTTTCTTCAGTTAAATATGGATTTTGAACAAATTGTATAAGTGCCTTCAAAACTTCTTCAAAGTTATTAGTACATTCAAACAAATATGATGTGTGATTAAAGCTTGTATAAGCATTTGGATTTGCTCCCATTTTTGTAAGCTTATCTAATGCATTTACTCCATCTTCTTGTTCAAACAATTTATGTTCCAAAAAGTGTGCAACGCCATCAGGAACAGTAATAGGTTCTGTTTCATTTGCAGTTTTAAACTCATAATTGATAGAACCAAAATGAGTTGCATAAGCCGCATATTTTTTATTTCCACCTTTTATAGGAATAATAACAACTTGCAATCCGTTAGATAGTTTTTCAGTATATATTTTTTCATTTAAACATTCGTAAATCATCTTTTCACCTCACATTATTTGGTTAAATAATAGCTCACAACAGGACGAAGCTTATTTGCAACTTCTACTATATCTTCCTTTGTAACTTTCTTTATGTTTTCAATCATTTCTTCTACCGTATCATTTATGCCTAATATGAACTGTCCGATACTAAGTTCTATCATAGTCATTTCATCATCTAAACAAGAATTAAAAATATTCTCCAAAAATATTTTAGCATCTTTAACATCTTCATCTGTAAAATTACCGTTTTTCATATCTTCTATTTGTATTTTTATTAATTCTAAAGCTTTATCATATTTGTCAAGTTCAATTCCAGCAGTAACAAGTAATACTCCTTTATGCTTTAAATATGTCGACCTTGTTGTATAGGCTAAACTTGCTTTTTCCCTAACATTTTGGAACAATTTAGAATTTGAAGAACCACCTAAAATGGCATTGTACATTGTCATTTTGTAAAAGTTCTCAGGTGTTAATTCAATATCTACATCATATCCTAAAACAAGTTTTCCTTGGGTTACCTCCATTTTATCAACAATTTTCTTTTCATTTAAATCCAAATTGCTCTTTTTAGTTCTTGTAATGTTTTCATTTGAAAAGTCAGATTTTTCAAACTTAGAAAAGAAAAATTCTTTAATTTTTTCTAAATCAACGTCTCCAGCAATATAAAAATGTTTTTCACTCTTTTTCAAAATATTAGTATATTGCTCATATAAATTTTTAGCATTTATTTCTTCTAAATCTTCTTCTCTACCATATTTATAAATACCATATGGATCGTCTTTAAACATAACTTCTAGAGCTCTATAATTAGCATACACGGCTTTATTATTTATTTTACTCTTTATAAGTTCACGCAAAGTCTCTTTTTCTTGAGAAACATATTCCTCATCAAATATACCATTTACTAGTTTTGGAGAATATATAACATCATATAAGAAATTTAAACTATCTAAAAACAAAGGTTCATTATTTAGTGCATATTTGTCATCAATGCAAGAAATATAAAATTGCATTGCTTGTTTATCACCAATTTTATCAGTACTTGCATCAAACAAAGCACCATACATATCATTCATCTTTGTAGCAATATCTTTCATAGTTTGTAGTTTAGAAGTTCCTCTTCTTAATACTGCTGGTACTAAAGCATTTTTTGTAATTTCATCTTTGTTTAAATCTGTAAGAAAAAAAGCTGCTATAATATTTGATTTAAATTTATTAGTTTTTAATATGTGTACAAAAACATTTTCGTTTATTCTTATTACTTCTTCTCTCATATATTGCCTCCTTTTCATTTCTATTAGTATATCTCATGTTTGGTGATATATTCAATAATTTATTTCAAAATATAATCGGTATTTTTACTTGTTCAATAGTGGAACTTAAGTTTACTTCACAAAGCTAAAATAGGTGTATCCACCTAAAGTAATGAAAAAACTTTTCTCCTTACCTAACCACACCAAACGAAAAATTTTTTTCTTATTACTTTAGGTAGTTGAAATGTCTGCTACACAGTTATAATTTTTATCTTTAAATACACAAAGCAATAGACTGACACCTGAATGATGTCAGTCTTTTGCATAAAAAAACTGGTAAGATTTCTCTTACCAGCTGAATATACTATTCAATTATTATTAGTTAGCATCTGAAAGTGCGTTGATAGTGCATTTTAATGTTGTTGAATTTTTACCAATTATAATTGCTTGGTTTGCTGTTGGTGTTGTCCCAAATGATGCAGTGTCATTTACATAGTATTTGTTTTCATATTTGTATGGAGGCCATACGAATATATCGCCTTCGTCTGTTACAGCATATGTAACTTCTACACCAGTTTTATCTTCTGTGTTAACTTTGATTACTGGTAATTCGATACCAACTGATTCTTTAGCTTTAGTTTTGTTAATTATTGTATATGTTGGTACTTGGCCATTTGGTAATATATCATCACCAGATGCTGTTTTAGCTAAACCTCTAGCAACTACATCGTTAGCTTGTTTATCTGTAATTTCGTTACCTGCTGCAGCTTGTTCACCTTTGAAAGTTGTTGAAGCTACTTTGAAAGCATCTCTAACTTCACCAATGTTTGTTACAAACTTAGAATAGTTTGCTTTCTCGATTGTTGATGTTGAAGAGTTAAATGCGATTGCTGCTAAAATAATTACAACGATAATTGTAATTACAAGTGCTATTAATGAAACACCTTTTTGATTTTTCATAATAAATTTCCTCCTTTTATTTTTGCTTTTCTAGAGTTTGCTTTTAAATTTACTCTAGACCTTTTTGTTAGTCTTAAAAGTTTAAAATTACTCTAGACTAGCAAAAAATGATTTACGTTTTTTTGCCAATATTCGCACTATATTGACATCAAAACTTATTAAATCCATTTACAAGTTTGATTATAAACAAACATTTTGTATAATGCAATACCTTTATTGATTAAATTAATATTACAGGGTTATTACATTTTTGTAACAATTTACATATAAGCATCAAACAAGAATGAGCCCATGTAAACTTCCATGATTGGCTTTAATACTAGAATAACGAAAGCTATCATAACTATACCCATTATAGACATACTTATCTGTGGTAGTATTTTTATTGTTCTATCAATTGTTATGTTAATTTCATCTTCCATGTATTCTACGACTTTGTTAATCATGTCTGATATATCTGTTTCCATACCTATTCTAAGCATCTCAAGTGCCATGTTAGGCATATTGGGTAATCTTGCAAAAGGTTCAACCCACGAATCACCTTGTTGCAAATTTTCTTGAGCTGATTCAATAATTGACAATACCACATAGTTTTTAACAGTTCCCTTACTTACATCAAGTGCATCTTGAAGTTTTGCATTATTGGATATATTCAATTGCATAGCTTCAAAGAATTTTTGTAGCTGTAATCTTAATATAAGTCCACCAAAAATTGGAATTTTTAATTTAAACATATCCCATTGATATTTTCCATGAATAGTTGACTTCCATAACATAAATAAAGTAACTAAACCTGTTAATCCACCAGCAAAAAGATACCAGTATTTCGCAACCATTTTTATAAAGTTAGATGCCGCCATTGTCGCAGCTGGTATTTGATTTGTAAGTCCCATGCTTGCATACAAATTTTCAAGTATTGGAACACCAACAACTATACCAACAACAGTACCTACCAACATAAGTACGGCCTGTAGCAATGGTCCTACGAGTGCTTTTTTCAACGCTTTCGTTCTTTTTTCACTTGATTCCAAATAATTCATTGATTGAAATAACGCATTCGTAAGAGAACCCGAAAGTTCACCAACTTTTATTGTTTCAATATATATGTCAGGGAAAATCTTATCATAGTACTCTAATGTTGAATATATGTACTCACCTGATTCAACACCATTTAGTATATCCTCTATAATACCTCTCATTGCTGGGTTATCTGTATTTTCTAACAATGTTGATAACGCCCTTATATTTGTAAAATTAGCTCTTTTAAGTAAATACAAACTTTGTGTAAATGCAAATACGTCCTTTTTACTTACTCTGTGTAAAAAAGATAAATCTATCGGAATATCAATGTCTTTGTTAAGTCCTGTTTTTTCCCTTTTCTTTTGTTCCTCAATCATCTTAGCTTTAGCATATCTACTTACAGCAGCTGATGATGACAATCCTCTATTTTTTTTCGATTTCTGCTGTGATATAGCACTTAGCATTCGACTTTGTTGTACTGATACTGGTTGTAATCCATTGTTTTTTAATCTTGTCATTACCTTTTCCCTAGATTCATCATCTATTGTTCCAGTAACAACTTTACCAGTCGTCAAGACCGCCTTGTATCTAAATTTAGGCATTTTCTTCTTCCTTTCTTAAACTAGTATGCTAATTTTTTCTTAACCTCGCTAATCGTTGTATGTCCCTCTAGTACTTTATTGAAAGCATCAACCACAAGTGGTCTAAAGCCTTCTTCATGTGCTTTTTTTCTAATATCTGTGATTGATCCATCTGATATTATCAATTCTTTAATATCATCATCTACTACTAGTATTTCATTTGCCGCAATTCTTCCATAAAAGCCTGTATGATTACATTTGTCGCATCCAACTGGTTCATATGTATGTTTTCCTTCAAGATTAAATTCTGAATTATATCTTGCTCCTATTCTTTGGAATTCTTTTATTTCATCTTCTGTAAAAGGTCTTTCTTTGGCACAATTTTTACATACTCTTCTTACAAGTCTCTGTGCTATTGATGTTGCAAGCACGCTTCCTATATCATAACTTGAGATACCAAGTTTTCTAAGTCTTGTTATTACCTCTATACTGTCTACGGTGTGAATTGTAGATAGCACAAAGTGACCTGTTTGTCCCGCCTGTACCGCTATTTCTGCCGTCTCTTTATCTCTTATTTCTCCTAGTAGTATTATGTCAGGGTCTTGTCTTAAGATTGTTCTTAGAGAGTCAGCAAATGTTACTCTTTTATTTACTTCAACCTGATTTAATCCAGGTATTCTTATTTCGACTGGGTCCTCAACTGTTGTTATATTTACTTCTGGTCTATTTAGTAATGATAGTGCACTATATAGTGTTGTTGTTTTACCTTCACCAGTAGGAGCTGCAATAACGGCAATACAGTTTCTTTTATTGAAACATTTTTTCATTATTGTATCTTGGTCTGGATATCCTAATTCTTGTAATCCAGAAATTGATGCTTCTTTTTTCATAAGTCTTAGAACGAATTTTTCACCATGTATGTTCATCTGTGAAGATACACGGATATTGTAGTCTGGATAAGAAACAATTCTACCATCTTGTGAAAGATTAATTTCTTGGTGCATGTTAGAAATTGATTTCAATCTACCTATAACCTGTGCTTGCTTTGCTTTTTCAATGTTTGCTATTATCAATAACTCACCATCAACTCTGAATCTAACTCTTACTTTATCTTCCATTGGTTCAAAGTGGATATCACTCGCTCTCTTTACCATGGCAGATCTTATTATATTATCAATAAGCTGTGATATATCTCTACCATATGAATCAAAATTTTTCTCCACTTCTGATTTATTTTCTATATTGCTAATAACTTCATCAATATATGATTCGAATGTAATATATACATCCATAGAAAGTCCTTTACTTAGCAATATTAAACGAATCATCTTTTGCAAATCTTTATCTGATGGGTCAGCAAATGCAACTCGTATTCTATTTTCATTTATTTCAAATGGTAAAACTTTATGTTGTTTTACTATATCCATTGATATGTATTTTGTAAATTCAAAATTGAACATACTAGGATCTATTTTTACAGCTTTTACACCCAAACTCTCGGCAATTGTATTCAACAGTTCCTGTTCGTCACATACGCCTAATCTATGAAAAGCTTCTCCTAATTTAACTCCTCTATGCTCACGTTGATAAACTATAGCTTTATCAATATCTGATTCTTTTATTAATCCTTTTCTAATTAGCATTACTCCTAAAGGGGCCTTTTTATTAGAATTATTATCGAAGATTGCCATTTATTATCCTCCTCTTTTGTATAAATATTTAACATCTTAATAATATTTTATAATATTTAATTCATAAGTCAACACAAAAACACCA
>CAVHNT010000038.1:0-5765 GCA_963637565.1 bacterium | reverse complement strand
CACCAGTTTCAAACATTTACCAAAAATGGTTATATTCTATCTGCAATTTCATAAGCTGCATTAACATCTGTAGAGTATGTTTTTTGTATTTGCTCTATTTGTGATTCTTGAACTAAGTAATCACTAACACTTCTTCCGTATAATATTACCCCATATATAGATAATACAAGCATTGACATAAGAGCAACCATAGTTATTGAACCTTTTCTATTCCACATATTATCTCTCCTTAATATCCTCTACCAACTTTTATCTGATAACTATCGCCATACACATTGTTATCTTTTGTATAATATAGCTTTACCGTTACGCTTTCCTGATTACCTGAATTATCAAAAGCAAACTCTACGTTTGATAATTCATCTGTTATTAATACATCATTTCTATATAATTCATATATATTAAAGGTTTGTTCTTCCTTTTGTTCATTTGCTCTATATTTTACAAGATATTCAACACCATTATTTAATCTTAAATACTTTTCCGAAAATTCTAAGACTCTATCTGCCGATTTTAAATCATCTAATAAGCAGGCCTGAGCCTTTAATACTTCACTACTTTTTTCACTCTTAACCGTTAAATCAGCAATTTGTGACATGAAATTTATATTTAAAAAAGATAATGTTGCCAATATAACTACAGATACTATAATGTAAACACTAAGTGAAAGTATTGTTACACCTCTGTCCTTCTTCATTTATATTCCTCCTTCAACTTTCAAAGTCTGCAACTCTAAAGTTCTTTTGCTTGAAGGATCACTCTTCTTTGTATAAAATTGAACAGATGCTGTCAACATCTTTACTTTAGAATCATCATAACTCACACCATTTTTAGGTGGAAGATTTTCTAACGTCGTCGTTACTACCAAATTATATTCTTTTACCTCTGTAAGTGTAACTTTTTTTTCTTTAGTATCTTCAATTACTCTAGTATCAGCCGGATTATCAGTTATTGCGTAATCTTCAATGTCCATTAGTTCGCACTCCATAGCCTTTATTAAGTATGACATAGCTATGTTTTTTTGTTCTATCAATCTGTAATTACTGCAAGTGCCACTAAGCATGGATATCGCACAAGTCATAAATATCGATATAAGTATTAATCCTACTCCAACTTCTATTAAAGAATAGCCTTTTTGTGATTTTAATTTCATATAAAAACTCCTTTAACATATATTTTTATCCTATGTTATTGTTTATAAGCTCTGCTACTGGCAATAAATATCTTGTAAATATTATTGCAATTACAGTGCTAATACTTAAGAAATATCCAAAAGGTATTTGTTTATATTTTTTTACAAGCGTCAACACGCTACCTATAACAACCGCGAATACAATAGATATTATTTGCATTCCAAATCCCATAAATAGTCCTATCATTGAAATATACTCTATATCTCCAAAACCAAAAGGCAATTTTTCTTTTCCTATTAATTTATATAATACTAAATTTATAACTAACAAAAATAAAGGAATAAGTATAAAACCGATTAGATTGTATTTCATTGTAATTCCAAAAAATGAATTGTACAACCCGTACATTAATGACACTACTATTCCATATAATAGTGTTCCACCATGTATTTCATATCTCTCTTTGTCTATTCCTCCGATTATAAATAATGAACAAACAAAAAGATATATAAAAAATAGCTTTACAAATTCATAGATTGTACTATAAACACTTATATTTCTCATTAAAGCAATAAGTACAAACGTTAGACCAGAAAAAACTTCTAGCAATACATATCTGCACCTAATTTTCTCGCCACAATATCTGCATTTGCCACCAAGAAAAATGTAACTAAAGACAGGTATCAAGTCCAAAAAATTAAGCTTATGATTGCATGTTGTGCAGTGAGATCTTTGATGCGTTATATCTTCTTTTCTTGGTAATCTATACACTGCAAGTGAAAAAAAGCTTCCAAAAACGGTGCCTGATATAAATATTGCTATAAATAGTATAATGTTCATATTTTTCATTCCATTCTTAATAATTAAAGGATACACTTCAAAAGCATATCCTTGATTTTTACACGTTTATATTTTGACTATTCCTCAGATACGCCTAGACCATCAACATCAATTATTTGTGACTGTGTATAATTAGATGAACTTACAAGTTCACTTGGTAAATCATTTTCTCCTCCGCCATTTTTGAAAGGATTAACTGTTCCTGGAACGTATCTAACTTCTGTTTGATAAATTTCAAGTTCTGATGAAGATGTTGAGAATGTTTCTGTTGCATCTTGTGCATCTTGTATATCGCCAACAACTTGATAATTACTTTTAACAAGTTGCACATACTTTTCAGCATCTGGAATCTCCATATTATACGGAATATAATTTTTAAAAGCAAACAAACCTCCAAATACAACAACAACTATTATTGTTAAGATTATTGCAACTTCCTTTATTGTCAATAAAATCTTTTTCTTTTTATCCATTAACATACCTCCTATTCTTATACCTCTGGAGCGCTTGGTGTTGTAATTACTCTGATTCCCTCAACTTTAAAGTTTGCTTTAACCACAGAATCAGAACTTCCTCCTTGAACAACAATTCCATCTATTTCAAAATTTAAGTCAACGTCATTTTCTAAGTCGTATATAAAATTTATTACTGAAATATACTTTCCCGTAACATCAAATGTAATTGATTGTTCCACATTATTTGGTGTCATCTTAAATTTTACATCATTATCAGAAGCATAGTTACCAACTTTAATCCATAAGTAATCAAGTAGGTATCTTTCTATTTTGTTTGCTTCAGCAATCTCTTTTTCAGAAGCCGTTGCAGCAAGCATATCATATTCTTGCTTTCTAGCCTCATAATTTTGCATTGACTTTTCAACTTTACTTTCTTCAATAACTAGTTCATTCTTATTCTTGGTATTTAAGGTTGATAATTTTGAATCTAACGTTTCTTTGTCACTCACAACCTCATTATAACTAGGAACATCTAAAGATATAGGCCCTAGAACCGTTTCATACCCTTGCGAAACAAATAGCCAAGTAGAGTACCCAGTCAAACCAATTATTAATATTAATAAAACTTTTTTAATCATGGCAAAACCCCACTAATTTCAATTTTTATATTGCTATCAACACTTTTTACTTGCATATCTACATTAAGTAGTGCATTTTCTATTTTTAACTTTGATACTAAGTAACCAAGTTGTGCATATTGGCCAGATTCAGCACTTATTGTAACAGCACCTGTGTCTTGAATGTTTATTGTTTTAACACTAACATTTGCTGGCATTATAAACATTAGCTTACTTAAAAAATTAGGTATATCATAAGTTTTCTTAGATTGCTTATTTATCTTTGCAATTATCGTACTCAACTTATTTGTTATTTCAACATATTTATTAGCCGCATCATCCAAATAAGCTGCATCTGATTTTGCGTTAGCTATTGCAACATCAACAGAAGCTATTTCTTTCTCAACAGCTTGCTTCTTCTCCGCAATAACTTTAGTTGAATATATAGCAAGTCCAGAATAAACAAGCGTAGCAGACACTGTTAAAGCCGCAATCCTTCCTAGCCATAAGTCAAGTATTCCAAAACCTCCTGATTCATTTTCTTCTTCAATATCTGTCGAAATATCAGATGATATATTTGCCTCACCAAGACTTGTTATTGTGCTTTCTGGTATTTCACCATCATCGAAATCAACTTTTACCTTTCCGCGTTTCTTTTTTGATGCTCCTGGTGGAGAATTCAATTTCCTTGAAACTTCAAAAACTTTATTTTTAGCTTTCTCAAATCTTTCTTTTAATTTCAAAGTCTTTTCTAAATCTTTAAGAGCACCAAAATTGACAGCTGTTTTAGCTCCTATATTAAAATCTAATTCTTTAGTAATCTTTCCAAGTCCATCTAAAGCCAAAGCTATAGCACTGTTTACTTCTATAATATCTTTTGTATTTGAAGATGTTCCGTTTACAAAGAATGGTCTAAGTATTGTGCATTCTTTATCCGTAAACGCCTCACTAAAATACAAATCAATATTATTTATTACAGTACCAGTACCAGTTATATATATGTTTTTTATGTTTTTCAAAAATGGTTTAAGTTTTTCTTCCACATTTTGTCTAATTTCATATAACGCTGGAATTATAATGTCTAGTATTTCTCTGTCTTCATCTTCTGATATATCATACGATGAATCCAAATATGCAGAAACCTTTTTGCAAGCTTCATAGCCTTTAGCGTACGAATTATATTTTTCTGCTAATTTGTCTATTATCCCACTTGCACCTAAAGATATATAATCAAGATATTGAATCTCCGTACTATGAAGCACAGTAATTGTTGTTCTATCTTCAATATTAATTATCGCACATTCTTCTTCAATTCCTTGATTTTCAAACAAGTTTTTCATGCTTGCTGGTAAAGATGATATTGATGCAACTTTATAATTATCATACATAGTTCCTATATTAGCAATTTCGCTCTTTGTCGTCGCAACACAAACAATTCCATTTTTATCTTGAATTCCCGTATTTTGAAAAACTAAATATCTTAATTCAGAAACATTTAGAGGAACACCTCTGGCAGCACCAACACTTTCATATTCTGATTTTACCAAATCTGTTATATCTTTCTTCTTTAGATTGTTAAAAACTTTTGTGTTGTAATATTCTTCATTTGATAGTGCAACCGAAATTGGACCTCTCGCCATTCCAACTTCTAAAGCTATTTCATTTACTGTGGTTTGAATATTATCATAGAATTTAACACCAAAAGCATCCAAGATGTACTTCTCTGAGTTTTTATCAGTTGTCAGCTTTGCGTATTTAACCATATTTTTATCTGTGTATAATCCTAAACAACTTGGCATATTCTTTCCCCTTTTCTATTAATTACTGAATTTCTTCAACTGTACTATCTCCTTCTGTGTTTTCATTTTCTGTTGGATTAAAATCAAATATTTCAAATCTTTTCAAGAACGTAAACATCTCAGCATAAGTCAAATTTTTAGATAAGCCTAGTTCTTGCCCTTCTGTATCAAACCCCAATAAAACACCTGCATCACTGAATTCTTTTATTATATCATCTTCAGATAAATCTCTTTCTGACAATAAACTAAACATTAAAACAAGAAACTCTTTTCTTGAGATATCACCAAAATATGGTTTTATATTGTATGTTACTAGTTCTCTATATTTAACTGCTCCTAAGCTATTTAAAACATAAGTTCTATAAGAATCATCATTTATCTTAACCGCCGCACTATATTTAACAAGAGATAGATACAAATTAATAGTTTTTACATTGTCTCGGCTAAGTAGACCTGTATTTTCATTAATAGTCTTTTTTATATGCTCAGTATATGTTGCCACATTTCTATATTCTTTAGGAGTTAATGCCTCTTTATTTAAATAAGTATTAATTTCTTCAACAATTCCATCAAGAGCTTTGTTAAAGTTGTTTGAGGTATTATGCTGAACTATGTTTTTCTTTGGTGCTACATTTTTATACTTCAAATATTTTATAAGTATAGAATAAAAATTTTCATGAGATACTTTATTGTTAAGCGTAGAATTGTTTGCAAGTGCAGTCAATCCTTTTGTTCTAGCCCACTCATAGCCTGGTAAGCCCCACCAAGCAGCAAATACAGTCGTAGACATTACCGCAAAAAGTACACTCAAAATTAAAATAAGTTTTATTATTTTAGAATTTTTCTTCTTCATTATTTCACACCTTTTCAAATAATTTAATGTCAAATCTCCTGAGCTTTAAACGCCGTACAGCCTAGGGA
>CAVHNT010000037.1:0-37554 GCA_963637565.1 bacterium | reverse complement strand
GAAGAACTTTTAAATGCAGCAAAAAAATGCTAGTTTGTTTGAGCCTATCTCTTAACGAGGTAGGCTTATTTTTTATGAAAAATATTGTTTTTCCGCCAAAGCGAACGAATATTGTGATACTTTTTGCACATGATATTTAGGGGTGAATTTTTATTGAAAATAAAGTTGTTGGTGAAAAAAATAAGAGAAGAGAAAAATATGTCATTACAAAAATTAGCTATTTTATCTGGTATTTCAAAGACTCACCTATCTGACATTGAAAGAAACTTAAAAATGCCAAGTTTGTTAGTGATGATAAAAATTTCTCGAGCATTAAAAGTGCCAATAACAGATTTATATGAGGTGTTACAATGAAAATGGAGAAATTACGCGAAAAAATGCATTTATATATTCAAAAGTATGGGATAAATTCTAAAGAAGTGATGGATGTAAGTCAAGAATTAGATCATCTGATTTTAAAAGAATTTAAGACACAAATATGTCAAGGAACAATGCAAGCTTTAATTGAATACTCGGCAATAAACGATTTCCCAAGCACAAAAGAATGGGACGAATATGCTAAACAAAATGGATATTTATCTCATATTTCGTTGAAATATAAATTAGGTTTAAGGTGGAATGAGATTAAAAATTTAGTTATATCTAAAATATTATAAATACATATCTTTAAGAATTTATGTCGAAAATGGATTTGATTTCTTATATTCAAATTGATATAAACAATTTGAAAGTGGGGAATTTAACATGACGATGTTTGATAAGATTATAATTAAATTATTTAAAAAAACTTTTGAAAAAGTGTATAAATTAGGCATAACAGACGTATTTAACTTTTTAATGAATGATAACATCGTGTGAATGATTGACAATATGATAACATTATGGAACTGAAGAACTAGGACATTTAGAAATGGTTGGTACTTTAGTTAGTCAACTAACTAAAGGGGTTTGCCCAGAAGTGTTAAAAAGAGAGGGATTAGGAGAATATTATACAGATCATGGAATTTCAGTATATCCACAAAGTGCAGCTGGAATACCATTTAGTGCATCTGTTTTGGCGGTAAAAGGTGATCCTGTAACAGATCTTTATGAAGATATGGCAGCTGAACAAAAGGCGAGAAGCACATACGAATATTTAATTGATTTATCTGATGATCCAGATGTAACGAATGTTTTAAAATTCTTGAGAGAAAGAGAAATAGTCCATTTCCAAAGATTTGGTGAGGCATTGAGAACTGTTCAAGAAAAGCTTGCACAAAAGAAATTTTATATGAATGGAATGGAGATGAATAATGTGAAAGATGATAATTGTGGATGTGGAAATAAATAAAAAGTTTTAATGAATATAAACGAGGAGTAGGTGTTTTACATCTACTCCTTCGTCATATTTAATATTTCTTTTTTAAATTCAGTTATTATATTTGAATGTGGTATTTTTTTTATTATTTTTCCTCTCTTGAAAAGTAACCATTCATTATTACCACCAGCGATTCCTATATCAGCTTCTTTTGCTTCTCCGGGGCCATTGACAGCACATCCCATTACTGCAACTTTTAAAGAATATGGTAGTGTGCTACAAAAGTCTTCAATTTCTTTTGCAATAGGTATTAAATCTACTTGAGTTCTTCCGCAAGTTGGACATGATGTAAATGATACAAAGTTTTCGTACAGATTGGTATTTTTTAATATTTCTTTTGCAACCTTAATTTCTTCGACAGGATTATCAGATAATGAAACTCTTATTGTATTACCAATACCTTCTCTTAACAAGATTCCTAATCCAATGCTTGATTTAATTGTTCCATCGAAATATGTTCCAGATTCTGTTATGCCTAAATGTAAAGGGTAGTCAAAAATGTCGGAGGCTATTTCGTAAGCTTTAATGCATAGATCAAGACTTGACGATTTTAATGAGATGCATATATCATTAAAATCAAACTCTTCTAAAATTTTTACATGTCTTTTAGCACTTTCTATAATTGCTTCTGCTGTCACTTTACCATACTTTTGCAATATATCTTTTTCTAACGAACCAGAGTTGACTCCAACCCTAATTGGTATGTGACTTTTTTTGCAAGCTTCAACCACCTTTTGTATGTTTTCTTTGTCTCCTATATTTCCTGGATTTATTCTTATTTTATCTACACCAGATCGGATTGCCTCTAAAGCAATTTTATAGTTAAAATGAATATCTGCCACAATAGGAATTGTGATTTTTTCTTTTATCTGCTTAATCGCCTTTGCATCATCTATATCTAGGCACGCAACTCGTATTATTTCACATCCTTCTTTCTCTAGTTCTAATATTTGATTAACTGTGGATGTAATATCTTTAGTTTTTGTGTTTGTCATAGATTGAATGACTACATGATTGTTATTTCCGATTTGAATATCTCCAACCATTATTCTTTTTGTTTCATTTCTATTTCTCATAATAAACTCCTTTTATCAGTGACAGTATATATTTAAATGAATAAAATTTCAAGGTACATCGTGATTTAACATTTTATTTTCCTGTTGATTTTATGCTTTTTGATGATATATAATTTTTGTGTAGGAAAAACTTTTTGGACTCGTTCGATTAATATTGAAGGGGTGAGCAAAATGAATAAGCGGTTGTACGAAAAGGCTGTTAGAATGATGTCTTCTGGTCAGTACACTCTTGCTGAAATTGGTATTTCGCCTAAAGATGTAATTACGATTAGAAACAATGAGAATAATGTTAAATTTCAATACGATCCTAGAAAGAATGATTTCGTATACTATATTGTTCCTGATGATGACATGGCATATATAATTGTTTCTAAAACGTCCAGAGAGCCTAAAACAATCCGTGTTTTGGAGATGTCAGATATTCATGCTGGATGCAAAACTTTTGATGAGAAAACTTTTAGATTGTATCTTCAAAAGGCTGTTGATACTGGTGCTGAGTTTGTTCACATTGCGGGTGATTTGTTTGATGGTAAGAATGTTTATAGAGGACACGATAAAAATCTTAGATATCATTCTGCTGAAGAGCAAGTCGAAAAGCTTTTTTCAATTTTGTGTGAATACGACTTGTGGTACATTGCAACTAAGGGGAATCATGATGAAGGTCTTTGTGGAGATAATGGAGTTGACCCTATAACTTTGCTTGAAAACAAGATGGCAATTAATAAAAAGAGATTTACTTATTTAAAGGCTTTTGAGGGTAATATTGTTCATGCTGGTGTTGTTTTTAGATTAATTCATTTAAAGGGAAATATGAGTAAATCTAAGTCCTATGCACCTCAACGCTATTTGGGTAATGTGCTTAGAAGTAACTTTAATAATGTTATGCTCGGCGGAAAGAAGTATAATATTCGCTCTATTAATGCTGGACATTTTCATGTACAATATTCTCTTAATCTGGCCGGAATTTTTTCTGTTATGCCCGGAAATTTTCAACATGATGCTGATTATACAAAACGTATGGGCATTACAGGAACAACTGGAGCTGCTTTTGTTACAGTAACCATCCAAAATGAAAAAATTGTAGAATATGTGCTGGAGATTTAAAGGGAGGTGGCAACAATGAGTGAAACTAGCTTTTTTGATTCTCCACGCATTGCTAAGGCTTTAGAACAAATGAGAAAGGGCAAGGTAGATATTGAAACTTTAGACATTACCGAAAGTGAGATCATGGAACTAACTAATCTTGGAATCAATATCGTTAGAAAGCCTAATACAAATCTTTACTATATAGATTCTAATAATTCTGAAAGTATGTTTGAAATTGTTAGTTTGAAAAGTAAAGATGAGAAACATGTGAGATGGGTTGAGTGTGGTTCTTTGCTTGCAGGTCATTGCACGTTTGATAGAGAAGCTTTTGAAAATTTGTTAAATGAAGCTGTAAGTCGTGGATATGAGGAAGTTCACTTTTCTGGTGACTTGTGTGCTGGACCGCCGCCAAAAGCAAACCAGGCTGGAAATGGCGAATGGCTCTTTTGGAATTTTGAAAGAAGTATAGAACAAGCTGATATAGTTGTTGATATTTTGAGAAAGTTTCCTTCGCTCACTTTTTATGCTATTCATGGAATAAATGAAGTTATGTTTGAAAAGAGAGAACAGATTAATCCTTTAATTCTTATCCAAAGGGACCTTAAAAATCTTGGAGTTAATTTCATTTACAAACCAACAATGACTTTGAATCTGGTTGTAGAAGGAATTGTACAACGAATTGTGTATCTTAAAAAGAGACGTAGCTATACTGTATCGTATCAATCTGAATTTTATATGGATGAGCAATATGCAAAGATGGTTGATAATGTTATGATTAAGGGAAAAAATTATAAGCTTATGTTTGTTCAATTTGGTGGAGCAATGGAAAATTCTCTTAATAAGAATGGTAGTGGAAAGCAACCGATTTATATGACTACTAATTCTGGTTTTGTTCGTGATACTGTTGGTCAGTTTCAGTCTGCCACAACCTATCCTTCTATTCGCTTTTGCGATGCCATTATTCAAAATGGTGTTCTTCTTGCACCGTTGAAAAGTACTATTTGTGTTATGTGAGTGCAAAACTTATTTTCAACAAAGAAGGTAAATATAATATATGTACAAATTTATATTTTGCAGTAGAAAGTTTACTACAAAACTAGAACCCAAATTGTTAAATATATTTTAGCAATTTGGGTTCTTTCCTATTGTATGAAAAAACTTTAATTTATGCGAGAGATTTTCTTTTTTCATTCTTTCTTGTTATAATATACAAATTTATTAAAATATAGAACAAAAAGTATTTCTGCTATACAACATATATTCCGCCCAACTTTTTTTACTTTTTTTGCTCCAAGTAGATTTGATTTAGAGTAGGTATCACTTTCACCAATTATTATTGTATCGCCATCAAAAATATAATTATTTTCTTTTGCGTACTCTAGGCCTTCTTTAATCATTTCTTCTTCTGATTCTTTTTCTTCAACTAATATTGGTGTAACATTCCATACTGCATTTAATCTTCTTGCTGTTGATATATTTGGTGTTATTGCAAATATAGGACAAGCTGGTTTGAATGCAGATATTGCTCTTGGTGTGTGTCCACCAGAAGACAAAGAGAATATTGCTTTTGCATTTGATTGCATAGCAAGTTCACAAAGTGAGTGCCCAACTATTAAGTTGTTTTTGTTTCCTATAAGTGTTTTATCATCAAATTTACAAAAGTTACCCCAATAATCTATTTCGTTCTCAACGGTTTTAGATATTTGATACATTGTTTTTACACATTCTACAGGGAAATTACCAGCAGCAACTTCGCCAGATAGCATTATAGATGATGTACCGTCATAAACTGCATTTGCAACATCATTTACTTCTGCTCTTGTTGGCCTTGGCGATGTTGTCATTGATTCTAACATTTGTGTTGCAACTATTACAATTTTTCCTTTTTGATTACATTTGTTTATGAATCTTTTTTGTATTGAAGGTACTTTTTCCATTGCTATTTCAACACCTAAGTCACCACGAGCAACCATTATTCCATCAGAGGCTTCAAGTATTTCATCAAAATTGTCTACACCTTCTTGATTTTCTATTTTTGCAATTACACTTATTTGAGGTGCGTTTAATTCTTTTAATAAGTTTTTTATTGCTTGTATGTCTTCAGCTTTTCTTACAAAAGAAGCTGCTATCATATCAAAATCATTTTCTACACCAAATGCTATGTCTGTCTTATCTTTTTCTGTTATTAAAGGAAAGTTAAGTGATAACCCTGGTATGTTTACACTTTTTCTGTTTGTTAGCTTTCCACCATGTGTAACTAAGCATTTAATATCTTTGTCAATGATTTCTTCAACTTTTAATTCTATAAGACCGTCGTTTATAAGGATTGTTGCACCAGGAATTACTTCTGCATATAGTGTTTCATAGTTAACGTATACTTTTTCCTCATCACCGTCGCAATTGTCATGTGCCAATGTGAAATGTGCACCATCATTTAAATAAATTTCTCCATTTTTGAAAGTACCAATTCTTATTTCTGGTCCTTTTGTATCAAGCATCATTGCTATTGGTAATTTTAATTCATCTCTTACACTTTTGAATAAGTCTATTCTTTTTTGTTGATCTGTATAATCACCGTGTGAAAAATTGAATCTTGCAACATCCATACCAGCTGTACATACTCTTGCAAGTGTTGTAGCATCATCTACAGCTGGTCCTAATGTGCAAACTATTTTTGTACGTTTCATTCTATACTCCTTCCTATTTTCTCTCGCTTAAATAAATAGCGAGGGATGAAAAACATTGTTAATTTGTTAGCCATTTACACAAAGATAAATCATGTTTGTTAATTAGTAATTCATGTTTAGGTAAAACTCTAAATGTGTATCCATAATTTCCACCATCATCTATTACTAGGTCACTAGAGTATTCGTAGTTTGAATCACCAATAGTGTTTGAAAGTGACATTTCAGTATATAGGCTGTTTGTCATTTTGCCTTGTTCATCAAGTTTGCCACAATATACTTCAACTGTAACATTATTTGGATCTATGCCATTTAAAAATACATTACATGACATTTTTATATCAGTTCCTGCGTTTACTGATAAATCATCCAAATGAGATGTTGGAGTGATTTTAATAAGTGCCCATTTTGATTTTAAATCTTGCTCCCAATTTAAATAATTTGTTATTGCGTCTATGTTATTTTTTAAGGCATCATATCTATTAACTTGTGGCATGTATAGTTTGTTTAAGTAGTCTACTAACATTCTGCCAGTGTTGTAAATTCCACCAACAGTTTTTATAGATGCTTTCATTTTTTTAATCCATCTAGAGTTTAATTTATCATCACCTTTTGAATAGTATAGTGGAATGATTTCATTTTCTAGAGTATCATATATACTTTGTGAATCTGCATTGTCTTGCAATTCGTAATTAGTATATTCTGTGTCATCTCCAATTGCCCAACCATTGTTTCCGTCGTATCCTTCAAACCACCAACCATCTAGTATGCTGAAGTTTATAACACCGTTTACTCCGGCTTTTTCTCCACTTGTACCACTTGCTTCTAGTGGACGGCGTGGATTGTTTAGCCAAACATCAACACCGCTTACTAAGTATCTTGCTATTGCCATATTATAATTTTCTAGAATGAATACTTTGCCTTTAAATTGAGGCATTTCAGATATTTCATAAATTCTTTTTACCAAATCTTGACCTTGGATATCAGCAGGGTGTGGTTTACCAGCAAATACAATTTGAACCGGTCTGTTTGGATCGTTTAGAATTTTTGTTATTCTTTCTAAATCTTTAAATATTAAATCAGCTCTTTTATACGTTGCAAATCTTCTTGCAAAACCTATTGTAAGAACATTAGGATCAAATATCTTTTCTATATCATTTAGTTCATCTATAGAAGCTCCATGACGAATTTTTTGTGCTTTAATATTTTTTCTGATTAGGTTTCCTAATTTATTTTTTTGAATCATGTGGGCATCCCAAAGTTCATTGTCTGGTATATTATCAATATCATTCCATACTTCTGCATCATAAAGTTTTTCTTGCCATAGAGGTCTCATATATGCGTTATATAAATCTTTTAATGTAGGTGCAAGCCAAGTGCAAGTGTGAATTCCGTTTGTCACATAATCTATTGGAACTTCATTTGCAGCTGTCTCTGGCCATAAATCTGAAAATAGTCCTCTAGAAACTTCACCATGAAGTTTGCTAACACCATTTTTTGCTCCCGCGATTTTTAGTGCAAGCACAGCCATATTAAATCCATCTGATAATACATTTTCTTTTTTCAATCCAAGATTTAGAAAATCGTTTCTTGAAATTCCTAATTCGTTGTAATAAGAAGAAAAATATCTATCAATCAAATCTATTGGAAATATATCATTTCCTGCTGGAACTGGTGTATGCGTTGTGAATACTGTGCAAGTTGATGCAAGCTTTTTTGCAACATTAAATGGAACATTCTTTTCTTGCATAAATTTTTTAATAACTTCCAAAGCAACAAATGATGAATGTCCCTCATTCATGTGGTAAAGAGAAGGAGAGATGTTCAATGTTTTTAATAATTTCATTCCTCCAATTCCAAGAATTATTTCTTGTGAAATTCTCATTTCTTGGTTACCGCCATATAGCTTTAAAGTTAGTTGCCTATCTGTTGGTGAGTTTAGATTTATATCACTATCTAATAGGTATAATTTTACCCTTCCTACAGATATACTCCAAACTTTTAGATAAACTATTCTACCTGGAAATTCAACTGAAATAATAAGTTCATTCCCGCTTTCGTCTAATATAGGTATTATTGGTAAATCTTCTATTGTAGTTGGAGAATAGTCGAATAGTTCGCTACCATCTTTGTTAATAAATTGATGAAAGTATCCTTGTTTGTATAAAAGACCTACAGGGACGAAAGGAATACCTAAATCACTTGCAGATTTACAATGATCTCCTGAAAGTATTCCCAAACCGCCAGCATATATTGGCAATATTTCATCAATTCCATACTCGGCCGAAAAATATGCGATTACATCATTTTTGTTATTTGGAAAGTGTGAATTAAAATATGTATCTTCAGTTGATAAATAAGTTTTAAAATTATCAACTATCAAATCATAATCTTTTAAAAAGTCATTATCATTTGCAACTTCAATTAGTCTTTTTTGATTTATTCTTGAAAGGAATTTTACTGGATTCTTTCCCACCTTTGCAAATAATACTGGATCGATATAGTCATATAAACGTAATGCAGTAGTGTTCCAAGACCACCATAAATTATTTGCAATGTCAGACAAATATGAAATCCTTTCTGGTAACTGTGGTTTTACTGTTATTTTCCCGAATAAATACACTTAAAATTCCTCCTTTTTCATATGTTCATACATAACAATATTATCTAATAATTAAAAGTTAATGTCAATAATGAGAGTATGTTTTTTCAATGATATTTTCAAGGTGATTATGATAATCTTTTAGTTTGAAATACGCAAAGTAATCTGCATGAATGTAGTTTCTTTTCCTAAAATTTAAAAGCAATTTGTTTAATATTAAATCTTTGCGATATAAATATAATTTTTTTGATTCGATTGATGGAAAGTTGGAGTCGAGAACAACATGGACTATGTTCGAAATCTTATTTATATCGTGCATGGGCAAATATTTGTATTTTGATGATAAGATTTGATATGTTATTTTTTGCTCAAAAAATTTAATTATTAATTCAGAAAGTATTAAAGAAACACTTGTGTATAAATAAATATAGCTCAAATATATGTTTGATTCAATTTTTGTGTTAAACAGATTTTCGTAATATGCTTGACATTTGATAACAATTGTATAAATACCATTGATTTTTTTATGATAGAATTTTAATCTTTTGTAATTAGTTAGTTCACTAACTAATAGTTTATAAAATGCTTTTGAATGTATTTTTATAATTATTAATTTAGGATTCAATATTATACACCTCTGAATTATTGGCAGTTGAAAATCTTCGATTTTCATCTTTCTTGATAGTAGGTAGTGTTAGCAAAATTTATGGAAAATATACACATTATATATTATTCTAAAATATTGAAAAATGAGAAAAGAATGAATTTAAAAGTATTGAAAAAAATATTCGATAATGTATAATAATTATATACGTATATTTATTGATAGAGGTGAACAAATGAAAACGATTTTAAGTGTACTTAAAGAAAAGCTTAATGCATTAGGATATAATGATAATATTTCAAATTCTATGATTAAAAAATTTGACCTAGCTTTGATTGAAAAGCAAATAACGGACGAATCTGAATACGAAAAGATTATTGAAGTGAATGAATTTGAAGAGCCTACTGTTGAAATAATAGAATTGTTTTTGAATATAAAATATGATGTTTTACAAGTTGAAGTATTAGAAGGAGATATAGAGCTTTCAGCCACTGAATCATCTATCGGAACAAGGTTTGCTATAGCCGATTATACTCTATCTAAAAGATGTGCACTTATGGCAATGACAACAGACTTTAAAATAAAAATTATGATATATGATCCTAACCCTAAAATTCAAAATATATACAACGGAATAAAGTATGAGCAAAACTATAAAAAAGATAGAGATGAAATTGTAAAAGAATATTATGATGCTTTTCTTGCGAATGGTAGAGTATCTGAAAGAAAAATAAAAGAAATTTTGACCATGTTAGTTTCAGATTATGTAATAGATGAGATGGCTGTTAATAATTTGAATCCAAGAATAAAGATGTATGATAACGAGGCAAAATATGCGGAAAACTTGTATTCTTATTCACTAAGATTTATTAATTTGAGAACAAATAGAATTGAGATGCTAAGCAAAAAAGCAAGAATAAAAAGAGCTTCAAAAAACGTGCAGCAAGGTGTTATTACGAATGATCCATATGTTAAATTGGATAAAATGCCACCAGAAGCAGACTTCCCTTTGAATACCATATCTTATTATTGGATGCTTAAAGGAAGCAATGAAGAGATTTCTATTTTTATAGCACCAAGGGTTTATCAACAAGCAACATTTGCTGAATTAAAAAAGGAAGATCCAAGAATATCTCAATTAGCAAACGAACTATCTAAAAAATTTAGAAGAGAATCAAATGCTGATGTGAAACCTGAAGTTATTGAAAAAGCATTAAGAAAATTAAATCTTGAATTGATGTTCCCTTCTACTAATGTTATAAGAGAAAATCTTATAAATAAAAGCGACATGATAGAAACTATATCTTACAAGTATAAAGTGATAACTGATCCTACAGAGTTTGAGGAGATGCTTTATATAACGATAGAAGATAATGTTTCTAGAAGATATAAATATAACTTAATTGAAAATGTTTTAGAAGATTTAACTACAATAGGTAATAAGTTAGCTTATACTGATGAAAATGGAACCTTAGTAAAAAAACAATCTATAGCAGATTTTAATGTAAATGCACCTGCTATAGTAATTAGAAGAGAGACTTTTATAGATATAACTAGAATACCGGATTTGCTTGGATATATATATGAAGATATGAAATATTATGGCACGGACGGACTTCCAGTACCGAACATTGAAGTTGATTTTTATATACCTCAAGCTAGCTTGGATAGTCAAAGGGTTACTATGTTCAATGGTACTAGCTTAGAATTTAGTATCGATAATATATCTAAAAAGAACTTGTTTAATGAGACTACAGATAACTCTGCATATGTAATTGGTGGTAATGATGTTTTACCTGGCTCAACATATGTTACGGTTAGATATCTAAATTCAAAAGGGGAAGTTCTTAAAGAAAACAAAGTTGGAAATGTTTTCCCAAGAACTACTTATTTACCTGAAATAATTCCTGTAATTAATGATAAGGACGGAAAAGAATGGGTATTTCAAAGCAGAGAGGTTACACCTTTCTTATTAAATGAAAATCCTGATATGAACATTATAGAGCTTAAGTATGATGAGAGATTTGCAAGGGTTACATTTTCATATATTAATCGTGATGGTAAAAAAATTGCTAATGATAAGCAGGAGATAGTGCAAGTTGGTTCTAGTTACGATTTTAGCAGCAAGGCTGTTCTTGAGGATCAAAATAATGATGAATGGAAGTTGCTATTTTCAAGACCTTCTAAACTCACTGTTAAAGATTCTGATGAGAAAAATAAAGTTATTCTTGTTTATGATATAGAAAAGGCTGATGTTACAATTAGGTACCTAACAAATGGTGGTGTACAAATAGCTAATGACAAGGTTATTCAAGCTCCAGTTGATAAACAATATACGGCAGAAAATGTACCTTTTATTGTTGATGCTTCTGGTCTTGGATGGAACTATGTTGAAAATTCTGTTGCAAGCTTAGTTGTAAAAAATGATATACCTAATATTATAACAATGTTGTATGAAGAAGCTAAGAAAAAGGTTGTAACTAGAATAATTAGTGATTCAAAAATTAAACTTGCAGATGATAAAATTGAGTTTATACAAATCGGTAAAAAATATAATGTGGATTTTGATAAAGAAATTACAGACTATAGTTTAAAAGAATGGATTTTAGACAATGTTGTAAAAAATGAGATTGTTGTAAGCAAAGAAGAAAAAGATAATGTCCTAGAAGCAGTATACAAACCTCGTTTGGCTAAAGTAATGATTAAACTACTTAATATGAATGATAGACCAATAAAAGATATGATCATTGAAGATGCTCAAGTTGGCGATATGTATAGTGCAGATAATAAGAATGAGATAGTAGATAATTATGGAAAGACATGGGTTTGCAAAGAAAAGGGTACTGGCGTTGTTATATCTAGAAAAGAATCGCAAAATGTGGTTTCGTTAAAATATGAACCTTTGCTATCAAAAGTTACTATAAAATACTATAGCACTGAAATGGGAGAATTGTTAGAACCGAAATTTGAAATGGCTCAGGTTGGTTCAGAATATAAAAATGTTCCAATTAGAAAGATAACTGATTCGACGGGTAAAAAGTGGTTTCTTGATGAAAATAAGATACCAAGCATTGTTGTTAAAAAATATGAAGAAGAAAACTTAATTTCTATTTATTATGACAAGGAAAATGCTAAAGTGAAATTAATTTTTGTTGATGCATATGGAAATGAACTTAGAGAATCTCAAATAGTTGAATCACAAATTGGTGCACCACTAGAAGATAAGTTGTATTTTAAAATAACTGATTCAAACGGTGGCAGATGGATGCTTGAAGATAGTGAGCCTAAGAATCGTGTTGTGCGTGATGGCGAAAATAGATTTAAACTTATATATGGCGAAATAAAGGCAAAAGTATTAGTAAGACATGTTGCTGTTAAAACGCAAAAAACTTTTGTTGAAGATGTTGTTTCTACAGTAAAATTAGGCGGAATATTTGTTCCAAATATTAGACAAACAATATTAGATAAAAACAAATGGAAATGGAAATATGTTGGCGACGAAAATATGTCTATTGTTACTAAAGAGAATGAACAAGAAAACATTATTGTTTTAATGTATGATGAAGTTACAAGCAAAGTTATATCTAAATATAGAAATCAGAATGATGAACAGATTAAAGAAGATACATTTATAGAGCTTCAAGTTGGTAAAGAAATAGTACCAAATGCAATTACAAAATTTAATGATTCGAATGGATTAGGATGGAAATATAAAAATTCGAAGGTTGAAAATAAATATGTAGTTGAAGATGACAATATAGTGATTAATTATTATGAGCCATTAAATGCTGAAGTTATAAAACAATATGTAAATGAAGAAGAGAAGGAAATAATTTCTTCTAAGAAAATAGTGATGCAGGTTGGTAAAAAATTTGTTCCAGAAATTGAACAAAAGATTACAGATGCTAATGGATTTATGTGGTGTTATGAACTTGTTTCTGTTAATGAATTAATTGTAAAAGAACAAGAAAATATTGTGATTTATGAATATCATAAGTTGCTAACTGATGTTAAGGTAAATTATTTAGACGAAGAAGAAAACTTAATTGCTAAACCTATTATGACTCAAGTTCAAGTTGGTAACATATTTGAGGCAGAGATTAAAAATGCATATGAGGATTCTGAAGGAAAGGCATGGCTATTTAAGAGTATTGACAATGGCAAAATTAAAGTTGATGAAGATGTCAATCAAAATGTTATAAATGTAACTTACAAGAAAGAATTGGTTGATTTAAAATTATCTTTCTTTGGTTCTGCAATGCAGATGATAAAAGAACCGGTAATTGTTAAAGCTCAAATTGGTAGTGTTTATATTCCAACACCAGAAAAAGTAATTATAGACTCACAAAAATTAGGATGGACTGTAATAGAAAATATAATTCCTAAATTTAAAGTAAATAGAAATCCTGCAAACAATATGTTAAACATTAGCTATGATAAATATTTAGTTGATGCTAAGGTTGAATTTATAAATGATGATGGAAATGAAGTAATAAAACCAAGTATTACAAAAGAACAAGTCGGAACTTCTTTCTTACCAAAGATTAAGGATTATATCGAAGATGAAGATGGCAAAGAATGGATATATGCTTTAAGAGTTGAAAATAAGTTCTTTACGACAAGTAAAAAGGTTGAGCCAATAATTGTATCAGAAAAGACGGAAAAGAATTTAATTAAACTGCACTACAAGAAATCAATGAATAAAGTTGTTGTAAGATATATAGATTCATTAGGAACAGAGATTAGAAGTATGCTTACAACAGAAGCACAGATAGGTAGTAAATATACTCCAGAAATAATCGAAAAGATTGTTGGAAATGGTAATGTAAAATGGGTATATAATCCTAATAGTAATTCAACAATTAAGATTAGTAAAGATGCCAAAGCAAATGTTGTAAACTTGGCATATGAAGAGCAAAAGGCTACAGTAACGTATGTTTACAAAGATGAATATGACAATGAACTAAAAGAACCTAGAAAATTGCTTGAACAAATTGGTAGTGTTTATACTCCAGAACCTGAAAATATTATAACTGGTTCTGATGAAAGAGTATGGGAGTTTAAAAAGAAGAATGTTGATGAATTAAAGATTGATGACGATGATAAGAAAAATATAATTGAAGTTGTATATTCACCATTAAACGTTGATGTTGTTTTAAAATTTGTGACGTTAAAAGGAAGAACTATTGTAGCAAATAAAATTGTGAAAGCACAGCTTGGCAGTAAGTTCAAGCCTAATATAGATGATACAATTTCAGATGATGAATCGATGTTGTTCAAGTTTGTTAAGTGTGAACCAGAAACAATAACTGTAAAAGAATTACCTGTTGGTGCCACAGAAACAATAAATGTTTTTACTTTGACATATGAAGCTGTTTATAGTAATGCTGGAATAATGTTTAAGGATATAGATGGCAAGAAATTGAAAGATGATCAAGTTGAACAACTACAAGTTGGTACAATGTATGCACCTAAAGCTATACAATTTATCAAGGATAGAAATGGTATTCAATGGGAGTTAATTACTGAAAAGATTGATGCTTTAAGAGTTAAAGAAAACGAAAAGGAAAACTTTATAACAATGGTTTATGAGGTTGCAAAGGCTGAAATATCTGTAAGATACAAGAATGTTGATGGCTATACTATTAAAGATTCTGATATATTCCATATGGAAATAGGAAAAGAATTTATACCAAAAGCAGAAGATGAAATAGTGGATAAAGACGGCAAAAAATGGATATATAGTTCAATAAATCCAGTAAAACTTACAGTTGGAAGTATTAACAATGTTGTAAATGTTATATATATAGAAAAGAAAGCTATGACTGTTGTTAAATATCAGACTACGGATGGTAAGAAGTTAAAAGAGGATTTAAAACTTAAAGTTCAAATTGGAAGTAAGTATAATCCACGTCCTGCCAATAAAATTATATATGACGAAAATAATGATATTTGGAAATATGCTTATAATTCTCCAAATGATATAATTGTTTCTGAAAACACAGAAGAAAATGCTATAATTCAATACTATACAACAGATACTGTTGTGAATAGTGACGAGAACAAGCAATATTATAACCCTGATGTTGAAAAATTTGTTGATCAAAAATTAGTTGAAGAAGCTAAGAAAGAAGACGAAGCAAAACTTGAATTTGAGAAGAAACAAGAAGAATTAAAGAAAAAACAGGAAGCAGAAAAGGCAAAGGAAGTTAAATTTACGGATGAGCATTTGCAAAGACTAGCAACCAATATTGTTTTAACAAATTCACAAAGAGAAACGATTAATGAATTAAATGATTGCAATAGTGATATTATAAAATTATTACATGAAGCATTAGAACCAAACAGTTCAACGATAGATAAATTGGAAGAAAATTTGAATACTATAATGCGTAAAGAAAAAGAATTGGTTCAAGAAGGATTGAAAGATATTATTGCAGAGGATAAGACTGGAAATAAAGTATTACAAATATTCGAAGCAATAACGGCTTCAGAGCTTAATGATAAAGATTTTGATTTTCTTCAAAAGAAAAAATCAATTATTTTTACTGATTTCTTTGTTGGCAACTCGGTGTCTGATATCGAACAGGCAACTTATATTATTGAAAAAGGAAAAACGGATAAGGAAATAGAGTGTGTAAATAAAAAGATTGCTGAATCTAAATCATATGATGCTGAATTGACTAGAATAAAAGTTATATTAATATATGAAAGAGCAATGCTATTTAATTATTATAGGGCAAGAACAACTGTTAAAGATGAATACTATATCAATGAAGAGGCTAGGTCTAATTTATCTAGAGAAATAATTGTTTTAGTAACAAATATGTTGCCAAATCAAGCCATAAAATTATTTAATAGGATTAATGCACTTACTTTACTTCAACGAAATGAGTTAGACGCAATTATGGAAATGCTTACACCTCAACAAGCTACAACTGTTGTTATGGCTGTTGCTAAAATAAGTGATGGCAAAGTCAGAAAGCAGGCACAAAAGGTTTTAAAGGAAATGGGTAAATAAATATATTAATATTATAAGAAAAGAGAGTGAAAAAATAATCTTCACTCTCTTTTATGTTTTAATTTTCCCAGCTCCAAAGCCTGTAATCTATATCTGGAAATATTAAATCTTTATATTCAATATCTTTGAGATATTCTTCATTAATTTCATTTTTGTCAATCATATCTGCTAAAGCATTAAATCTACCTATATGATCTCTGATTCTTTTGTGTGCATAGTCAACCATGGTATTTGCTGTTATTATAAAAGGCCAATCACTACTTTGTGCTAGTAGTAATTCTCTTGCACATTGATTTAATGCACGACGTTGTAGATCATATGGTTCTTTATAAACTTTTGCAAGATAGTGCAGTCTTTCGGCTGCGTTATCTAAATGTCTATAAATATAATCATTCCCTGGATTTAGCCAAACTTCACTGTAGCCATGAGCACCCCAAGTTGAGATTGCAGGAGATGCTTCTTGTATATCTGGATAGCGTTCTAAATATTCACTAGGAGTTATTAATTTAAATGTATTTTGATTGTAATATATTTTTTTAAATAAAACATATAACCAATAAGGACCTTCATACCACCAATGTCCGTATAGTTCTGCATCATAAGGACAAGTGATAATTGAAGGATTTTTCATTTTTGATGCTACACTTTCTATTTGATTAATTCTAGAACTTATGAAGTGGTCTGCTTGGAGCTCAGCAACGGCTTTTGCATTGCTATCATTATAATATTCTTTGTTTGATGTTTTCCCAGTAATCTTGTGGTATTTTATTCCTGTGTCAACACGGTGACCAGATTTCGAAACATATGGTTTTATGTAGTCCCAATCTAATTCATAACCTATATCTTTATAAAATTCTCTATAGTTTGGATCTCCTGGATATCCACAAATTGAGCTCCAAACTTGTTTTGAACTTTCTAAGTCACGACCAAATGCGACTAAACCATTTGGAGATATGATTGGTGCTAACGTTCCATAAAGTGGCTTTGGTTTTGCATAAGTTATACCGTGCGTTTCTAGCAAAACATATTTTATACCAAACTCTCTTAAATATGGCTCTAATTCTGGAATGTAGGCACATTCTGAAAGCCACATACCTCTTGGAGGGCGACCAAAATATTTTTTGTACATTTCAACTCCAACAGCAATTTGAGCACGAGCAGCAGATGGAACTGTATTAAGTATTGGAAGAAAACCATGCGTGGCAGGGCATGAAATTATTTCAAGTACTCCAATATCTTGAAAATGCCTAAATGCCTCTACTAAGTTACAATTATATTTTCTTTTATATACGTTATAAAATTCTTTAAAATTGTAAAAGTACATCTTTGCTAAGTCATTTAATTGCTTATTATCCTTCGTCCTTTTAATTTCTTTCCCTGCTAGTCTAATTCTTTCAAGAAGATATCTTAAATATCTTTTTTGAAGTAAGTCATCTGTTAACATTGTTATAAGGGGTGGAGTAATATTCATTGTTATTCTAAAATCAACTTTTTCATTGACAAGTTTTTCAAAATTTATGAGTAAAGGAAGATAGGTTTCGGAGATTGCTTCAAATAACCATCTTTCTTCTATATACGTTTCGCTTTCTGGATGTCTAACATATGGCAAATGAGCGTGTAAAACTATACTTAAATATCCTTTTTCGTTCATTCTTAAATTCATCCTTTCATAAAAATTAAGACGTGAGATAAATTTTTAATTTTCTCACGTCAAGTCATCTTTTTTATTTGAGCAATTAGGATCTTCATATCTATTAAAAGAACTTACATTCTCAAAAGAACTAATTCCGTTTTCATATCTTTCAAATGAAGAAGAATTTTGCTCTGCAATTCCATAATCCATTTCTGATGAGAATGGAAGTTGATTGTAGTCTTGTGGATTAGAGCCGTCAATGTTATAAGTACGTCTTTTACTGTATATAGTGAATTTATCTGTCGTGGTAAGTTTAATGCAATTCCTGTATATGATTTCTTCTGAAAGACCTACAGGTACAGGAGAAGAACGAGGAATTTTGACATCATTTGAAGTGTAGATGTTTATAAATTTGTTCTTGTATTTTCTTCCTAATTCAACTTCATATATACAGTCAGGATCTTTTACCTCAATGTAATAATTGTTTGTAAAAGGATCTATTTCCATGTCGTAAGAATAATTCATTGTTACGTTTTTTATTTTTAGGACAGGCACAGAATCAGAGTATTTTGCATTATGCGAATTAAAATTTTTTATTGATTCATCTGATACCTCCCAAAAAGTAAACATGCGAGTTGGAGATTGTACAAGAAGACGTACAACAGTTTTATTATATTTACTTGGTAATTCATAATACTCGGATTTTGGTAAATACACCGTATATGCCTCCTATTTTTATCATTTGATTTTTCTACTAATCAATGATATATTAAAAACTAAAAAATATCAATAAGAAAAACAAAAAAAATCTATTTACTTTTGTAAATTGTTAATATACAATAAAGTTGATTTATAAAACTAATTTTTTAGTGAGTAGCAAGATTTTTTTTAAACAAAGAGAACGGAAAACGAAAGGGGAATTTTGATGAAGATATTAATGCTTTCATGGGAGTATCCTCCTAGAATTGTTGGAGGCATTGCTAGAGTTGTACATGACTTGTCTCACACATTTGCAAAGCAGGGACATGAAGTTCATGTTATAACCTATCAAGAGGGAGATACAAAAGAATTTGAAAAGGATGATCAAGTTTTTGTACATAGAGTTACCAACTACCCAATTAATGCAAACAACTTAATTGATTGGGTAATGCAACTTAACTTTTGCATGGTTGAAAAGGCTGCAGACGTTATAAAAGAGTATGGTAAGTTCAATGTTATACATGCACATGATTGGCTTGTTGCATATGCTGCACGTACTTTAAAAAGAACGTACAAGATACCTTTGGTAGCAACTATTCATGCAACAGAAAGTGGTAGAAATAAAGGAATACACAATAAATCACAGGGATACATTAATGATGTTGAGTGGATGTTGACATATGAAGCTTCAGATGTTATTTGCAACAGTATGTATATGAAAAATGAAATCAGAAACTTGTTTGGAAAACCAATTGAAAGCATACATGTTGTTCCAAATGGAATAAATGTAAATAAGTTTGAAGGCAAAGAAAGAGATTGGGAATTTAGAAGAAACTACGCTGCAGATTACGAAAAGATTATTTTCTTTGCTGGTAGAATTGTAAATGAAAAAGGAATACAAGTTTTACTTAACGCTGCTCCAAAGATTTTGGCTAATTATCCAAATGTTAAATTTGTTATAGCTGGTAGAGGACCATGTTTGGATGAATTAAAAGGATTAACAGATTATTTAGGATTATCGCAAAAGGTATATTTTACAGGATATTTAAATGACGAACAAATAACAAAAATGTATAAGGCAATTGATATTGCAACATTTCCTAGTTTATATGAACCTTTTGGTATAGTTGCACTTGAAGGGATGCTTGCTGGTGCAGCAACTGTTGTTTCTGATGCTGGTGGATTGAATGAAATTGTATCTCACAGAATTGATGGTATGAAGTCTTATGCTGGAAATCCAAACTCTCTTGCAGATTCAATACTTGAATGTTTGTATGACGAAACATTGTGTAAACAAATGGCGGCTAAAGCACATGAGAAAGTTGTTAAAGAGTTTAATTGGGAAACAATAAGTAAGAAAACAATGGATGTGTATAAAGAGTCTATAAAAGCTGCTAAAGTTACAGCGAAAGAAAAAGTAAAATTATCATCATTAGCAGAAAAAGAAAGTTTGGGAACGGCAACAATGGTAAACGGAGTTGATACAACAATAACTCCAGATACTACAGATAAAGAAATAAAATTATTACACAATCCAGTAAAACAAAAACTAGTAGAACAAATGTAGATTACAAAAAACTCCGACCTAATAATAAGTCGGAGTTTTGTTAATTTAATATTGTTTAACTGAACTTTCAAATAAGCTACAATAAGCACCTTTCTTAGCAATTAGTTCGTTTAAATTTCCTGTTTCTACAACACTTCTTGCATCCATAACAATAATGTTTTCGGCATCTTTTAGAATGTTATAGTCATGGGTAATCATTACGATTGTGTGATTTCTTTTTAATTCGTTTAACATATTCATTACTCTATTCTGCTCTTCATCATCAAGGCCAAGCAAAGCCTCATCAAACAACATTATTTTAGAACCTTTTAAAATAATTCGTGCTATCGCGATAAGTTGCTTAAGTGATTCTGGCAAAGAATCATGTTCTCCTAATTGTGTATTATATGAATCTTTGAGTTTTACTATGTCATTGTGAATTCCAAGTTTAGTACATACATCAACGATTTTATTTTGATCTTTTTCTACAAGTTCAAAGTTATCTTTTATAGACATAGAGAACAATGTTGAATTTTTTCTAAGAAGAGAAACCTTTGAAAAATATTCTTCATCAGGAATATTATTTATATCAGTACCATCAATTAGAATTACACCTTGATGTTGTCTGTTTAGTTTCAAAAGTAAGTCTAAAACGCCTGTTTTTCCTGTTCCAGCTTTTCCAGTTATTACAGTCAATGAATTAGGCTGTATTTCCAGTGACACATTTTTTAGTGTAGGATTATTTTTGTATCCATATAAAATATCTTTAAATTCTATTTTACCATCAGTTATAAATTCTTGAGATGTTTCTTTTATCTTTCTATCTGAACTGTATTCTATTAAGTGATTAAATCTTTCAAGAGAAACTTTTAAATTAGTGTATTCAACATTTATAGTTAGCATTGTGGATAGATTGTCTATTATTTTTTGATAATAGTTATATATTATTAGTAAAGAACCTATTTCTAAGTTACCTTTTGCTACTAATGCAATTCCATATCCTACAGAAAGTAATCTGAATATCTCTACACTTAATAGAAAGAATTGATTGTTCCAATAATATGCAACTATGTAATTTGCGTTTGCGTCTTCATATTTTTTTGCTTGTGATTTTGCTATTGGTGCAATTTGATTAAATATATTAAAACATTTTATTTCTTTTATGTTTTTAAAGTATTCATGTATTGACATTGTTAATTTATCTAACTCATGTTTTTTCTCACTATTTAAGTTTTCAGTCTTTCTTCCGGCAATTGGAATTATGAAAGCTATTATTAATGTTAGTGCAAATGCAGTGATGAAGAAGAATATATCAAGAGACCAAAACCATCCAAAGATTATTAAAAATTCTAATAGTTGTGCAAACCTTATTACGCCACTTGCAAAAAACGCTGTAATTACATCTACGTCAGTAGTTAGCATATTTGTGTATTGACCTAAATTAAATCTGGATAAACTGAATATTGAGTTATCTGCAGTTTTGTCTATTCCTTTATAATTATAATAGCAGTATATTTTTGTGTATAAGTTATAATAAAGTCTTTGGTTCACGCCTTCTGTTAAACGATAAAAGATTGTGACTAGTATTGAAAAAATTATATATAACATTGCGTTTATATAATCACCTTTTGTAGCATAGTTTACAGACATACTGAATAATACTGGAATTGCTAGCAGAACGCCTCTTAATATTAATGATGAAACTAATTTAATTAGAAATTCTTTTCTTGCAGCAGAAAATACTTTTTTAAATTCTTTCCAAATGTTTACTTTCATAACATCCCCCACTAATTACAATATATTTTTATTTTATCATTAGTTGAAAAAATATAATAGAGTTTTCTTAATTGAATGTAATATTATTTGTTACTTGTACATATAGATTAACTAAAGTCAAGTGTACAAACACACAAAAAAGGAGGGTATATAATGAGTAATTACAGTATATATCATGACATTGCAACAAGAACAAATGGGGATATATATATTGGTGTTGTTGGTCCTGTTAGAACTGGTAAATCTACATTTATAAAAAACTTTATGGATATTGCGGTGTTGCCAAATATCAAAGATGAATTTAAAGTAAGAAGGGCACAAGATGAATTACCGCAAAGTTCAAATGGAAGAACTATAATGACAACTGAGCCAAAGTTTGTTCCAAATGAAGCTGTTGAAGTTATGATAAACAATGTAAAATTTAATATGAGAATGATCGACTGTGTAGGATATCTTGTTAAAAATGCTGTTGGACATTTAGAAGGTGATGTTCCAAGAATGGTAAGCACTCCGTGGTTTGAAAATCAAATTCCATTTGAAGAAGCTGCAGAACTTGGAACCAAAAAAGTAATTGAAGAACATTCAACTATTGGAATTTTAGTCACAACAGATGGTAGCGTTACAGAATTGGATAGAGAAGATTACATAGATGCAGAAGAAAGAGTTGCAAAAGAACTTAAAGCACAAAACAAACCGTTTGTAATTTTACTAAATACAAATACTCCAAATTCAAATGAAACAAATTCACTATGTAAGGAGTTAGAAGGAAAATATGATGCACCTGTAATGGCTGTAAATTGCTTGAATTTAAATGAAGAAGATATAAACAATATATTAGGAAGAATCTTATATGAATTTCCTGTAAATGAGATTGATGTAAATCTTCCAAAATGGGTTGAGAATTTAAGCTGTGAACATTGGCTTAGAAAAAATATTTTAACACTAGTAAAAACAAAATTTAGTAATATACAAAATTTGAGGCAAATTAAACATGCGTTGAGTGAAATTAGTAATGAAGAAATTGTTGATAAGTTAAACTTAAATACAATAGAACTTGGAAATGGAAAAGCGTTGATAGACGTGATGTTAGATAATAGTTTATTTTATAAAATACTTACAGAAATATCTGGATTTAATGTTGAAGAAGAGGGAGATTTATTTAGTATAGTAACATCGCTTGCACAGAGCAAAAAGAGCTACGATAAAATTGCAGCAGCATTAAGTGATGTTGAAAGAAAAGGATATGGCATAGTAACACCTAATATGGAAGACTTAACACTTGAAGAACCAGAGATAGTAAAACAGGGTTCAAAATTTGGAGTAAAACTTCGTGCTAAAGCACCTAGCTTGCACATTATAAAAGCAGAGATTGAGACGGAAATTTCGCCTATAGTTGGAAGTGAAAAACAATCTGAGGAACTAGTTGATTATTTGATGAAAGAATTTGAAGATGATCCAACAAGTATTTGGCAATCTAATATATTTGGAAAGTCACTTCATGAGTTGGTAAATGAAGGATTGCAAAATAAATTATATAAAATGCCAGAAGAGGCACAATGTAAATTACAAGAAACACTAGAAAAGATAATAAATGAGGGAAGTGGCGGATTAATCTGTATAATATTGTAGTAAAAAAATTTGAAAGTGGACGAAAAAGGGCTTTTGAGGCCCTTTTTGTCATGCAAATTAAAAAACTTATATTGAATTTAAATGAAAATGATGTTGTTTAGGAAAAAATAGAACGAAAAAAATTACAATTTTGTTACAATTTGGTTAAAAAAATGTAACATTCTTTTCTTATATGTTGAAATTTAGAACAATATGTTAAAATATTACTGATTAAATATGTAGAAGGAGGAAGAACAATGAAGATAAAACATATTATTGCCATATTGTGTTTTTGTATAGCTATATGCGGATGTGTTTTCGCTGTCAGCTTTGGCGATATAACAAGTGAGCATTGGGCGTATGGATATGTTGATGAATTAACAACCAGTGGCGTAATTAATGGGTATCCTGATGGAACATTTAGACCTGAAGAAACAATATCTAAAGCAGAATTTATTAAGCTTGTTGTGATGGCATCATTGCCAGAAGAAGTTGATATAGCAGACGCACCATCAGCTATGGACAACTGGGCTGGACAAGTAGTGGCTGTGGCACAAATTTATCAATTAATAGAGCCTGGTTCAATAACAGAGGAAAACATGAATGAAGCAATAACTAGAATGGAAATGGCTTTAATTATTTCAAAGGCCGATATTTTTTTAAGAGGGAATTCTCTAGATCAAAGTAAATCAGTGACATTTAATGATTATGATGATATGAATAGAGAAGAAATAACATATTTAACTCATGCTGTAAGCAAAGGTTTAATATCTGGTTACCCAGACAATACATTTAAACCTTCTAAAAATATGAGTAGAGCTGAAGCTGCAACAATGATTTATAGGTATACAAAATAGGAGGCGAAAAATAAATGAAGAAAAGCAGAATAATATTATTGGTGACGTTGATACTTGTGCTAATTGGTACATTTTCTTTTGCAAAAATAGATGTAGGCGACAGCAACTGCAAGCATGAATATATGGCTGCAACTTGTACAACACCTCCAACGTGTAAAAAATGTGGAGCGATAAAACTTAACGGAAAAAAACTAGATCATAGTTGGGGAAGTTGGGTAACAACAAAATCAGCAACATGTACAGAAGCAGGAACTCAAGTGAGAACTTGTTCGGTATGTTCAACAAAACAATCGAGTACTATAGCTGCATTAGGACATGAATATGGTACTTGGTCGGACTTTAGTGAAACCGAACATATTCATTATTGTCAAAGAGCTGGATGCACTGCATATGAAACTGAAGTACACAACAATAATAAGAAAGAAAAGATAGCATCAAATGATTCACAGCACAAAACGTATTGTGATATTTGTGACCACTATATGGGATTAGAAAATCATAAATGGCCTGGAATTGAACAAGATGAGCATAAATGTAGAGATTGTGATTATGTGCCAGAAGGTAAAAACAGATATCATTACTATAGCATAGGAAATGGTGAAACAATACAAAATCTTTCATATAATTGCCAATTTTGTGGTGCCACAAATACATTAAAACTAAATCAAACAATTAATAAACTTAATATACAAGAGTATGCGTGTTCTGATGCCGAGAAAGAGATGGAAGAACCACCAGAATTTTCACGAGGTACATACACAGCTACTTGGGAAGGAACATTAAGAAATAGTGATGGTAATATAGCAAGTAATATAAAAGTACCTGATGGATGGATTACAATATATGGTTGGACGCAAAGGAGCGTAGATACGCATAGAAGAAAAACACCAAGTTATAAAGATGAAGCTGTAAATAATTTGTTAAATGGTACATTTAAAGGAGTACCTCAAAAGGCAGTAGAAGCGGCGTTCGGTGCTGCACAAATAAACATTTCTAGTTCGGAACTTATTACTAATGAAGTAATTGGACTGGTTGAAAATACCGCATCGGGTTGGTTTGTTGGTTTCCAAGGAGCATGCCCAGAAGTTATAAAAAATGGTTCTTCGTATGAAGCATCTCAATCATATTCTGGCAATACGTTTTCATTTACTTTTAATCATGGTAACGGAGGATGGATGTTTGTTAACAGTAAGTTGTTTAATTCAACAGGAATAGGAACGAATGCTGTCTTATTTAAAAGTGGCTCTTACGAAAAAGAAGACTCAACGCCAATATATGCAGATGTTTTCTATTGCTATAGAACAACTGATGGGGAGATACCAAAGAATGGCTATGAACCAATTTATAAACATTCTTCACAAGTAGTATATAATAATGGTAGAAAAACAGTCACAGTAAGTGTTTCACCCGACATGAATAAGATTGATAGCACTGGATATAGGTATGTAGGAAATAAGAGTGTCGTAGGATCTACGTCTACGGTGTATGCTGCTACGTATTCATCTAATGTAAATAAAGGCGAAACAGCTAATGTGACAGTAAGTTTTGATAATCAACGTTCAGCAGCCATTGTAACGTTTTTTGTTGAACCTGTTAAATTATATTTTGGACATGTTTCTACAGATTACAAAGGAAGAGTTCAAGATATTAATGCACCTAATTCTACAAACAAAAATGGTCTTGAATTCCCAGATTATTATAATGGTACAAGATGTGTTATTGATGTTAAGTCTTTAAATAAATTCTTCTGGCCAGGATTTATTTTACAAGATGCTAAAACATTCCAATATGCCGGAAATAGCAATATTTCAAGTTATAATTCTTCAAAAGCAATATGGGAAAAGTTTTATAATGCGAATGAAACAACTGTTTATGAACCTAAAAGCACAGGAAACAGACTTGTCGTAACAACTTCAGTACCAAGCAGATATACGTCAAGTGATGTCAATGCTTCTAAAAATGAAAAACTTAATATAACTGAAACTGTTGGCTATGCGAGTGACAAACAATTCTATTATTATTACAATACGCCGACTTTAAAAATAGAACATAAAGATTATGACAAAAATGTAATGCTTAAGGATAACAACAATCAGGACTTATCGTATTTGGTTCAAATATTAAATCAATATGCAATGTTAAGTTCGTTGATAACAGATAATATAGGAAACAATGGAACTACAATACACAATTTGGTAGTAAGTGATTTAGAATCTGGAGTTGTTAAAAATTTTTCGTATAACTATGGAAACAGAGATTTAGTACAAGTAGAAATTTATGAGATAGATTCTTCTGGAAAAGAAAGTCTATATGGTGTTTTGTATCATGAAGATGAATATAAACCAAGCAGCAAAGGATATAAAGTTAATGACTATGTTGGTGTATTTGAAAAATATTATACAGATTCATTAAGCAATATTGTTGGACAAATAAACCAAACATCAACAACATTTAATACAAATAAAAATTGGAGAATTGTATTTAAGTATAGACCTGTTGAAAGAATTTATATAAGCTTTATGGATTTGAAAGGAAATAAGATTTTTATAGATAATCCAGATTATCCAGGTAAGTATCTTGCAGAAATAACAGATAAGATAGATAAAACAAATGGTTATACTCATAATGTTACTGATTTAGGAAGCAATGGTAACTATAAAGCTTTGGGATATACTGAAGATAATAATGCATATGTAAGAGATTATTCGAAAGCAAAAGAAACTTCAAATGGAGCAAAAATAACGGTACCTGGACAAACAGGAGACAGATATATAGTAATTTTCTATTCGACTGAAAAAACGGTACTGGTTGAATATAAAGACAAGAAAGGCAATACAATAAAAGATCCAACAACTCTTGAAGTACCAGACTCGGGCACAACAGTAAATGTACCTAATATTAATCTTTTTGATGTTGTTGATTATAAGATAAATACAAATTATGATGGCAATAGTTCAACAACTGAAAATCAAGCATCAAGACCTTTAACAGATCAAGATACAATAATAAGTGTACCAAGTACAGGAAATAATCAACATATTATCATTTATTATGAACAAAAAGAAGCTTTAAAAGTTGAGTATAGAGAAAAAGGAACTGAAAGGCCATTAACTGTTCCACCAGAGTATGAAATAACAACATGGTTAGAAATACCTGAAACGGGTACTAAAGTTGAGGTCCCTGTGGTGCCTGGGTATGCAGTTAGATATTATAAATATGATGACAATTATAATGGAACTGATACAATAATTGATGGACCTGAAAGAACACCTGGAACAACAATTCCTATTAGTTCAAATGGAAACAATCAACACATAATTATATATTATGAAAAGATTAAAGAAACATCAAAATTAATTATTGAATTTAGAGAAGATAATCCAACGGGAAAAGAGTTAAAAGATTCTGTTGAAACAGAAATTCCAGTAAATGAAGAGACAAAGATTACACCTCCAGATATAGAAGGTTATGAACCAAAAAGTTGGGTTAAACCAGATGGTTCAACAAGCGATGATATAGAGAATATTATTGTTGTTGGTGAACCAGATGGAACTAAAAAAATAATAATTATATATAAAAAGAATGATGAGAATCCAGGGGAAACATCAGAAGAACCTGGTGTAATAACGCCAAATGATAATAAACAAAGAGTTGTATTAAGAGCTAATACAAAAGAATCAGAAGAGTATGATGTGGCCATTGCCGTTCCAACATCAGAAGATTTATATACAGAAGGAGATGTATACAGCTATAGGTTTGTAACAGATATGGTGGAAACTCCTTTATCGGAAAAAATCAAAGTAAAAATTAAGCAGAAATATTATACAAATATTGATACTCTTGCAACTTCTGAAATTTCAACTGATGCAATAGATGTTGAAATTAAATATAATTATTATGATATTAAAAAAGCAGACTTATATGATTTGAAGCAAATGACAATCATAAACGAAGCTTTGAAAAACTACAATGGATACAATTATGATTTGGGAACATCAGGATTCTATGAAGAGGGAAAAGCTACACTTGGAGTAACTAAGAATATACCAAACATATATTACGAATTACCAACAGGAATTGGTACAGAATCAACTAATAGAATTCAAATCAGAAGTAATGCTGGTTATGTTGTTAAAAAAGTAGGAGATATATATGAAATAACTTTGAAAGATATTGCATATGTAAAACCAGAAACAAGTGAGTTTAAGTCAATATATACTATGGAAGCTGATGGAATAGTTGAAAAGTGTACATTTGTTAGAGTACAAAAATTAGCTATTCAAATGAAAGATGCAGAAGATGTTGTAATATTGACAGGTGAGCAATACAATTTACCAAATAAGTCTGAAGCTTTGAAAGATATAAAATATTATATACCTTACGCTTCAGGTAGAGCACCATTATATAATTTCTATCGTAACAAAGATTTATATGTTCAAGAAAAAGCTTTGAACAAAACATATGAAACAAAATTCGAAGGTGATTATAGATTAATTGAAGCTGTTAGAGATAATAGCACAACAATTCAAAAATTTGAACCAAAGAATGGAACTAAGTTAGGTGTTGAAAAACTTGTTATTGATGCTTTAAATATTCATACACCTATAATAAATAATGTAACATTAACACCAGAAACAGATAATACAAATTCAACGCAATTGGCAAACGGTGTAACTATTTCTAATAATACAGCAAGATATAATAATTCTTCTATAATACTGAACTTAGATAAGAAATTTACAATAACAATACCAAATGCAGGTAACCATATTTCAAGTAAAGGATATGGTAACAGAAATTACAATGTTGATGGTACAAAAGCAAATGATTTGGCTGGAACAATAAATGCAGACAGAATGAAACGTAATTATGAAGACATGATTACAGAAGACTACCAAAAGAAATATAACGCAGAAACAGAAGAAAATTCTTATGGACCAACGTTTGCAGAAATGAAATTGGTAAAATTCCCTTATGATGTATATTTGTTAAATCCAGATAAGGGAGATGCTACAAGACAACAAAAAGGTGCACCACAATTGCTAAAAGCGGGTGAATGGTACAATTTATATGATTATATTAAGCCAAGTGTTACAACATATACTTTTGTTTTACCAATATGGGTAAAAGATGCACATGATTATAAAGCAGAAAATGGTGAAGGAATTTATACTTTAATAGTTGCAGAAAACTGTCCAGCAGATATACTACAAGCCGCAATGAATAATCCAGCTTCTGTTAAAAAGAATGCAAGAAATGAAAAAGCAGATTATATTTTAGGAAAAACTTTTGACACTTATGTATCTGGTAGAGTTTATGACTTAGAAGTTAGAGACTCTGATGATCCAGGTTATATGAACAAAGTTCCAGCATTAAAATGTAACAATTTACCTCTTGCACAAGCTGGACAAGTAAAGGCTTATAAACTAGGTTTGAAACTTGGTTATAGATTCTATTTTGACTTAAAGACAAAGGGAACATCAAATAACACAATAGGATTAAAACCAAAGATATATTATGTACCTGCTACAGGTGGAACAGCAACTGCAGATATATCATTGTTCTATCATTCAAAAACTAATTTGTATAATAAGTTAACAGAAAAAGACTTGGATGTAAATATGATAATGACACAGACACATGGAACTGTAAATAATGCACAATATACAAGCGAAACTGTTTATGCAAAAGCTTTAAATCCATCAAGGTTGTTTACAGCAAAGAATATAATTGGTAGATTAATTAATGGATTAGTATTGAAGAACAACTCAGAAAGATTACCTTATGATAACATTAAAGAAGAAATGTCAGTATGTGGATTTGCTGATTTTGGAGTTGATACTTTCTTAGCAAGTGCAGGTCAAAGTGCCACAATCAATGGAAATCAACACAATATTAGAAATGCTAGTGGACATTGGTATGGAGAGTACTATTTACCAGCAAGTACACTTGTATATAAAGGTGCTAATACAACAAGAGAAAATGCTATAGCAAAGAAAGATATATTAGCAGGTGGTTACTTGATAGTTGCTTTTGAAGAAATTACAACAGGTACAAATGACACAGGAAAAGGATATTTAACATATTCTGCTCCAACAACAAATACACAATGGCAAAAAGAACAAGCACATCAATCAGTAGTATTACCAAACGGAAAGAATGCAGTAGTTCCTACAACTGGTACACCAATGGCAATTTATCAAGTTGGTTTAAGAGCAAATAATGATTACGAGACAGAAGGAACACACTAATAGTAAATGAACCTAAGAAAAAGAAACTCTAATAGATTATATCTAGTTTTACTAGAGGATAATTATTAAATAAAAACATGGACTTGCACTAAATGGCGTAAGCCCATGTTTTTTCTCTTTTCCTCCGTATTGTACTCTACAAGCGACTTTTAGCTAATATTTTCACATTTTTCAAACGACTTTTAGTACAAACTCACACATTTTCCAAAGGACTTTTTACATATTTTGTAAAACGATAATATCCACCCCTTTTAAATGGTCCAAAAATATGATATAAATATTCTAGTGCGTTAATAATTTTATATTGTACAAAAAAGGAATGATTAAATTGAAATTTTCAAACATTAATGTTTTTGAAGATATATCAGATGATGAATTACTAACAAAGGTTTGCAAGAAAAATAAAATAAATAAGTCGCAGATTAGTTCATGGCATATCACAAAAAAATCAATAGATGCAAGGGATAAAAGCAATGTACATTACAATTATTCTGTTGAGATTTTTTTTGATGGTGAAGAAAGTAATTTAAATGAAGAAAGTTTATTAAAAGTGGAGAATACAAAAAAGTTTGAAAAAAGTCCGGTTGTAGTTGGTGCAGGCCCTGCAGGTTTGTTCGCAGCGTACACTTTCGCATTAAATGGTGTAAATCCCATTCTTATTGAACAAGGAAAAAAAGTGGAAGACAGACAAAAAGATGTTGATAATTTTATAAATAATGGTGAACTTATACCAACATCAAACATTCAATTTGGCGAGGGAGGAGCTGGTACATTTTCTGACGGAAAGTTGACCACGGGAGTTAATAATGTTTTAAATAAAACGGTTTTAGAAACATTTGTTAAATTTGGTGCACCAAATCAAATCTTGTATCTTAATAAGCCACATATGGGAACAGATAACCTTGTAAAAATCGTAAGAAATATGCGTGAAGAAATAATACGCCTTGGTGGTAAAGTACTATTTGAAACTAAGGTTATTGGCTTTGAATATGACGATACTACATATAATTTTGAATCAAAAAAGGATGATATTTTAAACAAATCATTGAAAGCTGTAATTCTTTCGAATGGCGAAAAGATTGAAACAAACCATGTGATTCTTGCTATAGGACATAGTGCAAGAGATACATTTGAAACTTTGTACCAAGACGGAACCAAGATGGAACCAAAAGCATTTTCTGTTGGAGTTAGAATTGAACATAAACAAAAAATGATTAATGAATCTCAATATGGAACACAAACAAAATTAAAATTACCACCAGCAGAGTATAAACTTGTTTACCATGCAGAAAATGGTAGGACGTGCTATTCATTCTGCATGTGCCCAGGCGGAACAGTTATGGCATCTTCAAGTGAAGAGGGAACGATAGTTACAAATGGAATGAGCAGATTTGCAAGAGATGGTGAAAATGCCAATAGTGCAATCTTGGTAAATGTTGTTCCAAGCGATTATTATAAATCAACACCTTTAGATGGAATATATTTTCAAAAAGATTTAGAAGAGAAGGCTTTTAATTTGGGAGGCAGAAATTATTTTGCACCTATTCAAAGAGTTGAAGATTTTTTGAATAACGTTAAAACCGAAAAAATAGGCGAAATAACGCCGTCATATAAGCCAGGCGTTACACTATCCAATCTAAATGAAATTTTGCCTAATTTTGTATCTCAAACGTTAAAGGAAGGGATTGTATATTTTGACACTAAGCTAAAAGGATTTGCTAATCCAGACGCCATAATGACTGGTGTTGAAACAAGAAGTTCATCTCCTTTAAAAATTGTTAGAAATGATGACTTCGAATCAAATATAAATGGCATTTATCCTTGCGGTGAAGGGGCTGGATACGCTGGCGGAATAATGACTGCAGCAATGGATGGAATAAAAGTTGCAAAGAGTATATTAACTAAAAAAGATTAGTAAGGAGATTAAGCATGAAAGAAAAAGAAAATTTATGCGAAGTATTTGATAAATGTGGAGGGTGTAAATTCTTAAATATTGAATATCATAAACAACTAGAAAATAAAGATAAAGAGTTACAAAAATTATTTCATGACGTAATTGATAAAGAAACAAAGATATATAGTATTATAGGAATGAAAAATCCACATAACTATAGAAACAAAGGAAAATATGTGTTAGGAAATACGAATGGAAAATATAGAATTGGATTGTATGAAGAGGGAACTCACCACATAGTAAACACAACGAAATGTGCGTTACATAGCGAGATGATAAATGAAGTAGCAAGTTATGTTTTTGAATTAATAAAAAAATATAAATTAGTTCCTTATAATGAAGACACAAAACGTGGATTGATTAGGCACCTAATTATTAGATACGGAATAAGCACTAATGAAATTATGATATTATTTGTAACTGCTAATGCAAAGATATCTAAAAGAGAAGCAATTGTAAAAGACATAATTGAAAAATATCCTAATGTAAAAACAATAGTGCAAAATATAAACGAAAAAGAGAGTAGTGCAGTGTTGGGGAATAAAAACTATAAACTTTATGGAAATGGATATATTGTTGACAAATTGGGAGAGCTTAAGTTTAAGATATCACCACTTTCTTTTTATCAAGTAAATCCTGTACAGACAAAAGTATTATATTCAAAATCAATTGAATTTGCAGAACTTACTGGTGATGAAACTGTTTACGATTTATATTCAGGAATAGGAACAATATCTTTATTTGCTTCTAAACATGTAAAAGAAGTCATTGGAATAGAAAGCGTTAAGGATGCAGTAAAAGATGCTATTCAAAATGCAAAATTAAACAACGTAGGCAATGCAAAATTCTTAACAGGAAGAGTCGAAAATGTGTTGCCAGAAATGATAAAAAGAGAAAAAAAGGCAGATGTTATATTTGTAGATCCGCCAAGAATTGGACTTGATAAAAATGCAATAGAAACGTTGCTAAGTGTTAGAGCAAAGAAAATCATATATATAAGTTGCAACCCAGAAAGTCTTGTTCAAGATTTAAAAAAACTAAAAAATCAATATAAAATTCTTAAAATCCAGCCGGTGGACATGTTTCCACAGACTTTACACGTGGAGAGCGTAGTGCTGTTATGTCGTAAATAATCTTTGAAAGTATTGAAAATTACTTAATACAGCAAAGTGTTACTTGTGTTTTAAATTGTAATTCCCAAAATGCAGAAAAACCTGAATTTGGAAAATGAAAATGGTATAATATGATAAAACACTGATAAAATAAATAGAGGTGAGTAATCATATGAAGATAATAGAACGAGATTATTTACAAAAGTTGATAAATGTAATAGGGACTCCAGATATAAAAGTAATAACTGGAGTTAAACGTAGTGGAAAATCAAAATTGCTAGAAATATTTGAGAATTATATAATAGTGAATATCAATTGAAAATTATTTTTTTAAGTTATTGATATTATTCTGCCTATTGTAGTATACTTATAATCACTTATTTAATATGAAATGGAGAAGCTTTTTGATGTGGAAAATGATTAAATTTTTACTTAAGCTTTGCTTGATTTTGGTAATAATAACATGTACTTTTTATATTTATAGTGGATATAAAGTGTATGAAGAGGCTATTATAGATATGCCTATAGATGAAAAGATAGAGGAAATAAAGTCTAATGAAAATTATACAAGACTTGATGAAATGCCAAGTATGTATAAAGATGCAGTAATTGCAGTCGAGGATCATAGATTTTATACGCATAATGGTATGGATGTTATTTCTATAACACGAGCAATTATTAATGATGTAAAGGCTATGTCTTTTGTTGAAGGTGGTAGTACAATAACTCAACAACTTACAAAGAATGTTTACTTTACTCAAGAAAAAAAGCTTACACGAAAGATTGCCGAAGTGTTTATGGCTTTTGCGTTTGAAAAGAAATGTACTAAGAATGAAATATTAGAATTGTATTTGAATTCTAGTTATTTTGGAGATGGTTGTTATAGCGTTTCTGAAGCTAGCAGACATTATTTTAATAAAGAACCTATTAATATGAATGACTATGAATGTACTTTGCTTGCGGGAATCCCTAATGCTCCTAGTGTTTATGCACCTACTAAGAATCCAAAGCTTGCTAAACAAAGGCAGCGTCAAGTGCTAGACAAATTGGTTGAATATGGAAAGATAAGCGTTGAGTACGCAAATGAGATATTAGAAAACTCCTATGAAAATTAAATTTCGTAGGAGTTTTTGGTTCTAATCATACCATATATAAAATTTCGTTATTCGGAAAATATTTTTCAAGCTCTGCTTTGAAAAATTCTTTTGCTTCTTCTTTTAAATTCATTTTATACATATACATTCCTCTACCACGCATTGTCATTAATTCTGAATTATATAAATTTATGGCATTGGGGAATGCTTCTTCATTTATAGCTTTGTGCACATAACTATATGTCATAAATATTACCTCAAAGAATAAACCGTCTTTTACTTTTTCAGATAGTTCGTCTGCTAATTTTTGTATCAGCTCACTATAAAGATTTTTCCAATTGTCAACAAATATTACAGGAGCAATTAGTATCCCAACTTTATATCCGGCATCTTTTAGTTTATTTATGGCTCGTATCCTATTATTTAATCTTGATGTTCCAAATTCTACTGCATTAATAATACTTTCAGGGTTTACACTCATTCTTACTATTACCTTTTCTATTCCGCTTATTCCGAGAATTGGATCTATCATATCGAACTTTGTTGGAAATGTTAAAAAACCATGTTTAGATTTTGCAAAGTTTTGGATAGTCCAAGGCAAGTTTCCGGTTATTGTGTTTTCTAAGATTAAGTCACTATTGCTTCCTATTTCGAATGTTAATTCTTTCTCGGTTGAAGAATCTGCTGTTTTTATTATTTTGTTTAGCATCTGTTCACGATTTACAAATAGTCTAAGGTATGAACATTTGTTATAGTGACATACTAAATAGCAATATAAACATGAAGCTGTGCAACCAGAAGAAGTGTATGGAACAAGAAAGTCGGATACCTTATGATTTGGACTATACTTATGAGTTTTTCTTACTCCTATTATTAATTTCTTTTTAAGATTTGAAAATTCAGTGTTTGGCTTTTTTCTTAATTCTTCTATATTGTTATGATTTTCTATAACAATTTTAGGCACATCCGAATATTTTTTTAAAAGAGCTATTCCAAGCTCATAACTTTTTATACTTTTTTCGTAATATATTTCATCAGGTATAAACATAAAATCACCTATAATATTATTTACAGAAATTGATTTTGATATGTGGACTAGAATATAAATAAATGGTAGAATAATTGCATAGAGGGAAAATTTAAAAAAATACCACGTGGAAGGAGAAAAAATATGAAAAATATTAAAAGAGTTTTAGCAATCTTTTGTTTAGTAATTTTATTAATTCCAACGGTAATCTTTGCAACAGGTTCATATAGCAATGACAATATAATGGCAATTGATGAAACCATTGCAGTGAATGGAACAGCAAATGGATTAATAATGTTATGTGGAAACACAATTAGTAGTAATGCTAATGGTGATTATGGATTCATAGCAGGAAGAGAAGTTAATGTGTCTGGAAATATTACAAGAGATGCTTTTATAGTTGGTGAGACAGTTACAATAGAGCAAACAGGTGTAATAAACAGAGATTTGTATGTATGTGCATCTAAAGTTATTATAAATGGTGCTGTTAACAGAAACATATATGTTGCTAGTTCAGAAGTGCTTGTTGGTGATAAAGCATATATAAGAGGAGATATACATTCTACAACTAACAAACTTGTGATAAATGAAACAGCTAACGTGTTGGGAACAGTAGAATACAAATCAACAACTAATGTATCTATTCCAGAAGGAATAAAAACTAACGTGATTGCTGTAGAAGCAAAAGATGAAACAAGTAAGACTAATACAATTGATGTACAAGGCAAATTATTGGGCTTATTAACAATTTTTATAACATTTGTTTTATTATTACTTCTAGCACCAGGATTTTTTAGAAAATGCGATAACAACTACTCAAGAAATGCTAAAAAGATGTTTGCATCATTTGGAATAGGAATTTTAGTGCTTGTATTTTTGCCAATAGTTTCAATCATTTTAATGATTACAATAATTGGTGCTCCATTTGCATTTGTATTACTATTGTTGTATATAATCGCATTTATAATTGCTGGAGTTATTGGCTCATATGTAACTGTTAGAACAATAGTTGGCGAGAATATGAACAAATTTTTAACTGGAGTAATAGGTGTGGTAGTATATAAATTGCTTATGCTTGTTCCAGTACTAAGCATATTTGTATATTTATTCTTTGTATCATTAACTTTAGGAGCTTTGCTTATGAGCTTTAGATGTTGTAAGAAACAAAACTGTTTGAAAAAAGATGAATCAAAAGAAGAGGCAATAGAAGCAAAAGCTGAACAAATGGTAGAAGAAAATAAAGAAGAAACAGCAGATACTACAAGTACAACTGAAGAAGTAGAAAAGTTAAAAGAAGAGAAGCAATAAAGTGGTTGAAAATGATATTTAGTATGATAAAATAAATGTAATTAAAAAGAAAATAAAAAGGAGAGATAGAAAATATGAACAAGACACTTGAAACCGTTGAGGCTGTACACACACACACACACACACACAACCCATTTTTTAAGAGATAAAAAGGGAGTATCGTTAATAGCGTTAGTAATAACAATTATAGTTGTAATAATATTAGCAGCGATTGCATTTAATAGTTCAACGAGCACAATTGGAAAAGCGAACTATTCAA
>CAVHNT010000036.1:0-18673 GCA_963637565.1 bacterium | reverse complement strand
AACTTTAATTTATGCGAGAGATTTTCTTCCTTTCAGTTCGAAAACTCTCGAGAGTCGAAAGTAACGAATTCTGCGACCTTATGAAAATATTGTGAAAAGGTTGACTAAAGTGAAAAAAGTAATTAAACTAGAAATCATGAAAGGATGGTTAATCAAATGAATAGAAAAATTTTATTAGCAGTATTGAGTCTAGTCTTAGTATTTTCACTAGTTGGATGCAATAGCTCAAAAAATCAAGAAAACGAAATAAATAGTGGCGATTCATCAGATATAATTAGTGGCGAAGTAATAAACAATAGTGGAAACAACGAAACTTCAAGTGGAGATAAAGAAAAGGTTGAAAATCCAATTGTAACAATGGAAATAGAAAACTTAGGAACAGTAAAAATGGTGTTATATCCAGAAGTAGCACCAATAACAGTAAATAATTTTATTTCATTGATAAATCAAGGATTTTATAATGGTTTAATATTTCACAGAGTAATTCCAGGATTTATGGCACAAGGAGGAGATCCATCAGGTGATGGTACAGGCGGACCAGGATATTCTATAAAAGGAGAATTCACAACAAATGGTGTTACAAACAATATTTCACATAAAAGAGGCGTACTTTCTATGGCAAGAGCACAAGATAACGATACAGCAGGGTCACAATTCTTTATAGTAACTACTGATTCTACATTCTTAGATGGACAATATGCAGCTTTTGGAGAGGTTATAGAAGGAATGGATGTAATAGATAGTGTTGTAAATTCAAAAGTAATTAGAAGAAGTTCAGATATTGACCCATTACTACAATATGCAGATGTTGAAGAATATATTAGACAAATGACGGAAGCTGATAGACCAGTAGAACCACCAGTAATAAAAAGCATGACTGTTGAAACTTTTGGAGTTCAATATAACGAACCAGAAAAAATAGGATAGATAAAAAGCTTCGGATAAAAATAAAAATCCGAAGCTTTATTATTATTTTACACTTTCTTGTATTGACTTAACACACGAACTAATGTACACTTTAAATGCAAATTATACAAAATGAGAGGAGTATTAAAAAATGTACGCATATATAAAGGGAACTTTAGAAATAAAAGGTACAGATTATATAGTAGTGGAAGCAGGTGGAATTGGTTACAAAATATTTGCACCAATAACCACTATTGATAAATTAGGTGAAATTGGTTCAAATGTAAAGGTTTTTACGCATCATCATGTAAGAGAAGATTGTATTAGTTTATATGGCTTTAATAGCTTAGAGGAACTTAGAATGTTTGAACTTTTAATAGGAGTAAGTGGAGTTGGAGCTAAATCAGCGACGGCAATTCTTTCACACATAACGCCGTCAAAATTTGCTCTTTCTGTAATTTCGAATGATATTAAAGAACTTACAAAATTACCTGGAATTGGTGCAAAATCGGCTCAAAGAATAATATTGGAATTAAAGGATAAATTAAAATCAGAAGAAGCAATTGCTGCAGATAGCGACTTTGAAGTTCAAACTGTGATTAATAAAGATGACAATGTGCATGAGGCTATATCTGCACTTCAAGTTTTGGGTTATCCTGTTAAAGATGCAACAAAGGCTGTTACATCTTTTGATACGACAGGAATGAGTGTTGAAGAGATAATAAAGAAATCATTAATATATTTTACAAAGAAATAAAGGTGAGAAGATGGAAGAAAAAGATAAACCACTTGCATATAGAATGTGTCCAACCACAATTGATGAATATGTTGGACAAGAACATATATTAGGAAAAGACAAGATGCTATATAGACTTATAAAAGCTGATAGGTTATCGAGCATAATTTTGTGGGGACCTCCAGGATGTGGAAAAACTTCTTTGGCAAGGGTGATTGCAAAGTCAACAAAAGACAAATTTGCTAGGCTAAATGCCGTGTCTGCTGGAGTGGCAGATATTAAAGCAATTGTAGAGGATTCAAGAAATTTAATACTTAATCCATCTGGAAGAACAGTTTTATTTATAGATGAGATTCATAGATTTAATAAATTACAACAAGATGCACTTTTACCATATGTAGAAAATGGAACTATAATTTTAATAGGAGCCACAACTGAAAATCCATATTTTTCAGTAAACAAAGCTCTAATTTCACGTTCTACAGTTTTTAAATTAGAACCACTCACGGAAAAGGATATAGTAAAGATTCTAGAAAATGCATTGACGAATAAAGAAAAGGGATTAGGATACTATGACTTAACCCTTGAAGATGGTGTATTAGATTATATTTCAGCATTATCGGGCGGAGATGTTAGAGTTGCATTAAACGCTTTAGAGATTGCTGCATTAACTACTGAAATGGATGCAAATGGTGAAATAAAAATAACAAAAGAAATTGCCAGTGAATGTATCCAAAAGAAAAAAGCACAATTTGATAAAAATGGAGATAGTCATTATGACAATATAAGTGCTTTTATAAAGTCAATGCGTGGAGGAGATGCAGATGCTGTATTATTTTATTTGGCAAGAGCGTTATATGCTGGAGAAGATCCAATGTTCTTGGCAAGAAGAATAGCAATATGTGCATCTGAAGATGTAGGAATGGCAAATTCAAATGCATTAGTTGTTGCAAATGCAGCGATGCAAGCGATACATCAAATAGGTATGCCAGAAGCAAGAATAATATTGGCACACGCTGCAGTTTATGTTGCAAGAAGTCCAAAATCAAATGCAGCGTATCTAGGAATAAATCAAGCATTGAATGATGTAGAAAATACTGACACAGGAACAATACCAATGCATATAAGAAATGCACCAGCAGAAGGCATGGAAGAGTTTGGTTATGGGGTGGGATACAAATATCCACATGATTATCCAAATCATGAAGTTGAACAGCAATATTTGCCAGACAAGATGCTTGGAACAAAGTATTACACACCAGACGAAACAGAAGAAAAATTAAAATAACGAAATTTAGAAAGAGGTGTTTATGAAGTGCACCCCAAATGTTAGACAAAAATCTAACATTTGGGGTGCACTTCATTTAATGCTTCTTTCTATTTTTTTATAAAATCGGAAATTAACAGATTTTGCAATCTTTTATGTGTTACTTTTTATATATTTCGTGTGAAAGTTCGTGTATAAAAATATAGTGTGAGAGAAATATTAAAAGCAAAAGGAGAAGAGAAAATGGCTTATGTAATAGGTCTTGCACGGAGGTTTTGTAAGCGGATTTTTTGGAGCTGCTGGCGGATTAATAATATTGCCGGCACTAGTACATCTAATGAAAATAGATGAATATAAAGCAAGAGGAACAACACTTGCTTCTATTTTAGTGGCTGTATTAATAACATCAATATTTTATATGAAATATAATTATTTTGACACATCACTATCTTTGCAAGTCGCGATAGGAGGCGTGATTGGCGGTTTTATTGGCGCAAAAATAATGAAAAAAATACCAAAAAATTTACTCTCAATAATATTTGATATTTTTTTAATTTACGCATCAATAAAAATGATTGTTTCTGGATAAAATATAGATATGAGATTAATTTTAATTGGTATATTATCAGGAATTGTTACAGGACTTGGAATGGGTGGAGGAAGCATATTAATACTTATATTAACAACATTCCTTGCAGTTGAACAACATACTGCACAAGCAGCAAATTTAATATTTTTTATTCCAACATCTATTGTGGCAATTATTGTACATTTTAAAAATAAAAATGTTGATACAAAGATAGGAAAGCAACTACTGTATGCAACAATAATAGGTTCGGCCATAGGTGCTTATGTGACAAAATTTATTTCATCCAATGAATTAAAAAAATACTTTGGTTTCTTTTTGCTGTTTGTTGGTGTGTCAGAGATAATTACTACAATTAGAAGAATATATAAACATAAAAAGGAGGAAAAAACATGAAAAATTTAATGACAGGAATGGTTATTGGTGCTTTGTTAGGTGGAGTTGTTGGAACTATGGCAAGTGATGAGATAAATGATTTTACCAGAATGGTAATGAAAAAGGGAAAGAAAATTATGAAAAAGTTTTAAAATATTCAAGAGTTAATATATTTAATTAAAAGCTTATCAGAAATGGTAAGCTTTTGTAGTATTATAAATAATTAAGTATTTTCAATGGCAATAACATCAAAATTACTATTGTAGAACAATGAAAATTGTTATATAATACCTATCTGTATAAAGCGTTACCTTGCGTAGCGGTTGTGAGAAAATTGCGAAGATAGAGAAAGGATGAATATCAAATGAAAGCAATTGAACTAAGAAGAAAATACATAGAATTTTTTGAAAAACATGGACATAAAGTTATACCAAGTGCACCAGTAGTGCCTGAAAATGATCCAACTGTACTATTTACAACAGCTGGTATGCATCCATTAGTACCATATTTACTTGGCGAACCACATCCACAAGGAAAGAGATTAACAGATTACCAAAAATGTATAAGAACAGGTGATATAGATTCAGTTGGTGATCCATCACATTTAACATTTTTTGAAATGATGGGAAACTGGTCATTAGGAGATTATTTCAAAAAAGAATCAATAGCAATGAGCTATGAATTTTTAAAAGATGTTTTGGATTTTGACATGAATAAAATATCTGTAACTGTATTTGCTGGCGAGGACGGAATTCCAAGAGATGAAGAAGCTGCTGCAGCGTGGGAGAAAGCAGGAATACCTAAAGAAAGAATATTCTACTGCTCAAGAGAACACAATTGGTGGGGACCAGCAGGTGAGACAGGACCATGTGGACCAGATACTGAAATATTCTATGATACAGGAAAAGAAAAATGTAGTGAACATTGTGATCCAACTTGTAGCTGTGGAAAATACTTAGAAATATGGAACAATGTGTTCATGCAATATAATAAAAAACAAGATGGCACATACGAGCCATTAAAAGCACCAAATGTAGATACAGGACTTGGACTTGAAAGGGTTATTAGCTTATTACAAGGAAAAAACAATGTATATGAAACAGAGCTATTTGCTGATATAATCGAAAAAATTAAAGAGATGTCAACAGAATATAACATAGAGAGTGCAAGAATTATTGCAGACCACTTAAGAGCATCAATGTTTATGATTGTAGATGGTGTTCGCCCAAGTAACGTTGAACAAGGATATGTTTTGAGAAGACTATTAAGAAGAGTAATTAGACATATGAGAAAAATAGGCTTTGATCCAAACAATATAAACGTATTAGTAGAAAAATTTGTAGATGTTTTAACTGAGATGTATCCAGAAATACCAGCAAATAAGCAAACAATACTAGAAGTAATTGTTGAAGAAAAAGACAAATTCTTAAAAACATTGGAACATGGTGAAAAAGAATTTGCAAAAAATGTTGAAAAAGCTAAATCTGAAGGAAAAGATAAATTAGAAGGACAAGTAGTATTCAGATTATACGATACTTTTGGATTTCCACCAGAAATGACAGCAGAACTTGCAGCAGAAAAAGATATGAAGATAGATATGGAAGAATTTAATGAATTATTTAAGAAACATCAAGAATTATCAAGAGCTGGTTCAGAAGCTAAATTTAAAGGTGGACTTGCTGACCATAGTGAGAAAACAACAGCATATCACACAGCAACACACTTATTACATAAGGCTTTACAAATTGTATTGGGTGAACATGCTACACAAAAAGGTTCAAACTTAACGGCAGAAAGACTTAGATTTGACTTTGCAAATCCGCAAAAAGTAACACCAGAACAACTAAAACAAGTTGAAGATATAGTAAACGAACAAATCCAGAGAGATTTAGTAGTAACATGTGAAGAAATGTCATTAGAAGATGCAAAAGCTTCTGGAGCAACAGGCTTATTTGCTAATAAATATGGTGATAAAGTAAAAGTTTATACAATAGGAGATTTCAGCAAGGAAATTTGTGGAGGACCTCATGTAGCAAGAACAGGAAATATGGGACATTTTAGAATAGTAAAAGAAGAGGGCGTTGCCGCTGGAATTAGAAGAATAAAAGCTGTATTAGAATAAAATATATAAAGCAAACATGCAAGGACATTACTTAGGGAAAAGTGGTGTCCTTGTTAATTTAAATAGGAGGATAAAATAGTGGAAAATTGTATATTTTGCAAAATAATAAATAAAGAAATACCATCCAAGATAGTACTAGAAAATGATTATGTGATTGCGTTTGAAGATTTACATCCCGTAGCACCTGTACACATATTGGTAGTGCCTAAAAAGCATATAGAAAATGTAATGAAACTTACGGAAGAAGATACTGTATATTTACAAGAAGTATATAAAGCGGTACAAGAAATAGCCAAAGAAAAACAAATAGACCAAACAGGCTTTAGAGTGCTAACAAACAATGGAGAAGATGCAGGGCAAACAATAAAACATTTACATTTTCACATATTAGGCGGTAGAAAAATGGATATAATGGGATAAAACCCACTTAAAAAGCGGTAGAAAATTTGAAAATTTCTACCGTTTTTGTGTGTAAAACTAAGAAAAAATGTGTATCCGTAAGCAAAAATTGCATTAAATGTAAACAATTTGTAAATTTGGTAAACGTTTTTTTAACTTTGTTGACTTTGATTTTTCTAACTATATAATAGCATTGTGATATGAGAAATGAAGTGAGCATTTCATAATCTCATACGCATAGTTGGATTGTTAAGAGCAGATTAGAAGGAAAAGGGCAATCCAATTCCATCAAAAAAACTTTTCTTTCAAAAAATAATACAAGGAGGAATTTTCTAATGAAAAGAGTATTATCATTAGTACTTGCACTTTCAATGGTTCTATCAATGTTCACATTTGCATTTGCTGGAACAACATTAAAAGATGTTGTTGGAACAGAGTATGAAGCTGCTGTTAGTGCATTAGTTGAGTTAGGTATTGTTAACGGATATAACGACGGAACATACCAACCAAAGAAAGTCGTTTCAAGAGCTGAAATGGCTAAATTATTAGTAATATCAGCTGGATTAGAACCAGCAGCATTAGTTGCTAAAGGAGTTACAAACTTCTCAGATGTTGATAGAGATCACTGGGCTACAGGATACATCAACGTAGCATCTCAATATGGATACATTAACGGATATCCAGATGGAACTTTCAGACCAGATGAAACAGTTACATATGCAGAAGCTGTAACTATGGCTGTTAGAGTTTTAGGATACAAAACAGTTGTTGAGTCAAAAGGAACATGGCCAACAAACTACATAGCAAAAGCACAAGAATTAAAAGTATTAAAAGACGTTACATATGGAACATATGCTGACGGTGCTGTAAGAGGAAACGTTGCTTTAATCATTTGGAATATGCTAAGAACAAACATGTGGGATGTAACAAGTGAAAATGAAAATGACGGTCTTACTTATGGTAAAACTGGCGAAACAATGATCAACAAATATTTCGAAGATTACCAATATGTTGACGAAGATGCCGAAGCAAGAGTAATAGGTATCGATGTTAAAGGTGGTAAAGTTACAGTTGACATTGCAAATGTTGAAGACCCTCGAAATGAAAAGACATACTTTGATGGTGTTGAATTAGCCGATGATGTTGACTTCTTAAAACTTTTCGGAAGAACAGTATCTGTATTATACAACAAAGATACAGAAAAGATCGTTCTTTTAACACCATCAACAAACGATTCTGTTGTTGAAGGATATATGTATGACCTAGACAAGAGTACAGAACTTGACGTTAAGAATAAAGGTGATTACAACTTTGAAAACGCAGAGAAGTTCACATGGGGTGACCAAACTGAAGATGATAATAGCTATAGCTATGTTGTTGCAGTATTAGGAACAAAGAAAAATGTTGATTATGCTACATATTTCACAATTACTACTCAAGACGTTGTTGAAAAAGTAACAACTAAGAATGATGTAACAACAGTTAAGCTATTACAAGCAAATATATCATTAAAATTAGATGATGATGCTATCGTTCTTATTGATGATGTTGCTATGACAGCTGAAGACATCGAAGCTGGTGATGTTCTTACAGAACTATTTGAAAATGAATTATATATTGTTTCAAGAGAAACAGTAAAAGGTTCATTCAAAGATATCGAAGAGGAAAATATAGCTAAAGGTGACCATAGATGGTTCTTAACAATCGATAAAGATGAATACGAACATATTTTAGTAAACTTTGTTGCAGAAGTAGATGAAGACGGAGAAGATAAAATAACATTATTAGAATATATTATCGATGCTACAAAAGATGATGATGAATACAAATTCTTTGATGAAGAAGCTAAATTATACTTAAACTTCTTAGGTGAAGTTGCAAGAATTGAATTCGATGAAATTGAAAGCAAAGAATCAGTTGGACATTTCTATGCTTTAACAAGCAAGAATGCTACTTGGGAAGTAACAGATAAGAATGGTACAACAACATATGTTGAATTAAATGGCGAAAGCTATGAAGTAAAGAGCAGTGTTAGTGTTGGTGGCTTAGAAGCTGGTGAACCAGTATTCGTTAAATTCGATAGCAAAGACAGAGTTAGTGAAATCAAACTTGTTTCAGGCGATTTAGCTACCTTAGATATTGATGGATACGAGTTTGAATTAGCTCAAAAAGCAGATGGTATCTTAAGTGATAAAAACTACATTGGCACTCACAAAGTTAGCACAAGTACTACAGTAATTAAGATTACTCCAGTATATGACGAAGATGATGATACAGTAATCGATCATTACAAAGTAGAATCTACAAAAGGTACTTCAGCTCTTAAAGGTATTGAAGAAGGTATCGTAGCTTGGGAAGATGATGATGATGATTTTAGAAAAGCTGCATACGTATTTGTAAAGAAAGATGCTACAAGTGATGAAATGTATGGATTAGTTGAAAAATACAACTATTCTAGAGGAACATACTACTTAACAATCGACGGAACAAAATATGAAGTAGATGAAAAAGTAAAAGATGTAGAAGATTATCTTGGTCAATTAGTATCATTCGTTATAGATGAAGAAGACAACACAATTACAATTAAGAGAAATTATGCTACATCAGAATTAAACAAAGCTGGTCTTGTAACAAAAGTTGAAGACAGAGTTGCTACAGTTTCTGCTAATGGTCAGTCAGTAGTATTCGACTTAGATATATTTGAAGATGAAATGGATGACGATTGCAAGATTATACTTGCAGAAGTATCTGAAAACAAAGATGGAGAGTGGGAATTCGATTCTTGGGAAGAAGTATCTATTAAAGATCTAAAACTTAAGAAAGATGATAGAATAGCTACAGATCCAGCTGGTTTGACAGACGTAGCTGATTATAAGAATGTTGAAGTTCTAGTAATCACAAGAGGATATGATGCTGAATAGTCATTAGAAATTCTTCTAAATGATAAAGAAAGAGGCGGGACATAAGTCCTGCCTCTTTGCTATTAAAAATTTTTATTTTTTAGCTAAACCATGGATTACAAAGATAATTTCTTTTTCATCTATAGAGATTCTATCGCCTTCTGTTAAGCTGATATCATCATATGAAACTACTTTGTAGTTAGAAACTTCATAATCTTTAGTATCATCAGTTGACTTGTCACTTTCTCTAACAGTTACTTCAACAACCATGTAGTCTTCGTATCTGTCTTTTAATTCTTTTGTGTCTAAATCAACTTCTTGTCCTTTATCATTGTCTCTTAAGAATGTTCTTCCATCTTCATCACATTCTCCTACATAACCGTGATTCTCGTTGCTATCTGATAATTCAGTATCATTTAAACCAGCAACATAGTTAAATGTTTCTTTACCTTTTGCATTAGTTGTTATTGTGTATACAACTAGTTTATAAGCACTTAAATCTCTTGTTCCATCAGCAATAGTTAAACTTGATTCTGTTCCATCGATTTCTTCAAGATCAATCATTGCACCGCCAATATATGTACCTTCAGATTTTGGAGTTACAACTTTAGCTACTTGGTTATCTGATTTGCTTGATGCGGTATCAAACATTACTAGATATAATGCTCTCTTGAATGAAGAATCGTCATCATATACAGCACATACTGTTTTTGCCTTTACATCTGATTTAATAGCTTTTAATCCTGTTTCGAATTCAATTCTATATTCATCATCAGTTGCTTTTGTTGTTCCTTTGTCATCATAAATCACTTTAACTAATACAGTATTGTCGTTAACTCTGATTTGAGTTGCATCATTTTTTGCTTTAACATAATCAGAATCAGCATCATAAGAAGCCTCTTCTAATTCAAGTAATTTGTATACTTCTGTATCTTTTTCTCCATAAAGAATATCATCTGTATCAAATTCTTGGGTATTATTATTTTTATTATAGTCGGCTACTGCTCTCCAATCAACAATCTTATCTTCATCATCTAATTCAACCCATACAAAAGCACCTGTTAAATCTTCTCCTCTTGCAAATAATGTTTTTGCATTAGCTTCTGCCGTAGAGTTTTTAGCAAATTCTAATGTTTCTTTTCCGTCTTCGTTTATTAGATCGATTGAGTAAACTTTTCCACTTTTATCGACGCTATCAACGATTCCAAAGAATTTTACTGTTGTATTATCGTTGTTTCCAGAGTCAATTTTACCATCAAATTCAACTCTAACAATTTTTCCTGTAACAGCATCTAAATATGCTGTAACAGTTTCACCTTCCATTTTAGCAATTACTGCACTGCTGTAATCGTTAAAGTAAACCACATCAAGATTTTTTGCATTAGGATCTTCTACATAACTTACATTATCATCCATAGTATATTTTTGCTTACCAACTGTTGCTTGTACAAATGTTAATGCAGAGTTTTCATATTCAACCCTAGCACATCTTGTTAAATCACCTTCTACTTCAGTAGAACCTATAACATAGAATGTTTCAGGAAATTCAGAATTTAAAGTAGCAACAGTTACTTGTGTTAAGATATCTCCTTCTTTAACGTCTGATATAGAAACTCTTTCGCCATCTTTAATTATGATTTCAGAATCGAAATCTGTCTTTGTTGTAGCAAAAGTATTTTTATATTCGTTTCCGTCTATACCATATCTTTCGTCGTTAATTTCAACGTATTTGCTGTCTTTAACAACGTCATCAACATAAATACTCTTTGTTGATAATACACTTGCAGCTTTTATAGCTTTCTTTTCGATTCTTGTGTAAGCATAATCATATGGTACACGCTTTAATTCATTATAGTCTTTGTCAATAGAATCTTTTGCACCTTCTTTTAGTGTATCAGAACCTGTTGAAACCATTGTTAATAAAGTTTCATCTTCTTCATTAACTAATACTTCAACTTCTTGACCTTCTACGAATGTGTAGAAATCATTTCCAGCATATTCGTATTTGCCATCAGCTTTTCCTAATTTTACCTCTTTGTCATCAATCTCTTCTAATGTAACTTCTACTTTGCCATCATCAATTGAGAATGAACCAAACTTAACTGCTGCATAAGTATAATCTTCGAAATACTTATCAATCATTGTAGCACTGGTTTCACCATAAGTAAGACCGTCATTTTCATTTTCAGTTTTAACGTCCCACATTGGAGTTCTTAACATATTCCAAATGATTAAAGCAACGTTTCCTCTTACAGCACCGTCAGCATATGTTCCATATGTAACGTCTTTTAATACTTTTAATTCTTGTGCTTTTGCTATGTAGTTTGTTGGCCATGTTCCTTTTGACTCAACAACTGTTTTGTATCCTAAAACTCTAACAGCCATTGTTACAGCTTCTGCATATGTAACTGATTAATTGATAATATTTCCATTAATTTTTGCATAATTAATGAATTGTTTTAAACTTGCAATTTGAATATATTTGCAAGTTTGTACAAATAATAAATTTAAATAAATATTTTGTGAATTATTTATTTATTATTTAAATTTGTGTATTATATGTTACTTGATAATTAATAAGGGAAGTGGAGTAAATGAGATTGCCAAATGGATTTGGTTCGGTGCATAAGTTACCGGGAAACAGAAGAAAACCATATAGAGCTAGAATAACTGTGGGCTTTAAATGTACAGGTGATAATACAAAAACTCAAGAGTATAGGACTCTAGGATATTATGCAACCAAAGAAGAGGGGATTGTTGCTTTGGTTAAGTTTAATCAACGACCATACGATTTGAATTACAAAGATATAACCTTTGCACAAATCTATGAAGAATGGAGCAATGAACACTATAAAAAGATAGTTCCATCATCTAAAAGAATTTGGATGGCAGCATATAACCACAGCAAACCATTATATTCTTTGAAATTTAAAGATATTAGGGTAGTAAATTTAGAAAAGACTATAAGTGATGCAAGTGTTGGTGGGGCTACAAAAATTAGAATGAAAAGTCTTTATAACATGCTATATAGATACGCTATTAAAAACGAAATTGTTGATAAGAATTATGCTATGTATTGTGAGACGCATCAAAGTTTTAAAAAGATAGATAGAGTACCTTTCTCAGAAGATGAAATTAAGATGCTATGGGATAATAGAGATATTCCTTTTGTAGATATGGTATTAATAAATATCTATTCCGGATTACGACCAAGAGAACTTGTTGAACTTAGATGTGAAAATATAAACTTTAAAGAAAAAATAATGCGAGGTGGGATAAAAACTGCTGCAGGTAAAAACAGAATAATTCCAATTCATAATGCTATATTGCAACTTATAAAGAATAGATATAATCCACATAATGAGTATTTGTTTTATAAAGAAAATGGTAATAACATGTGTTATGATGATTACAGAAACAGATTCAGAAAGATTATGAATGCATTGGGTATGGAACATAAACCACATGATACAAGGCACACTTTTATTAGCAGAGCCAAGCATTTTAATGTTAATGAATATATTCTTAAATTAGTAGTAGGTCATAAGATTTCAGATATTACAGAAAATGTTTACACACATAGAACAACTAATGAATTAGTAAATGAAATAAATAAAATTTAAAAATAAAGTACTTGTGTATTATTTGTGTATTAAACGAAAAAAAGATAAAATTTTATAAAAATATTGTTGTAAAAAGTAGAACTAAAGTAGTCATTTTTAGGTCAATATTATTGTATTAAAAGTATAATTAATATATAATATTCGAAGTAAAGGAATGGAGGAGAATGTACATGAATAAAAAAATTTTGGCTATTTGCACAATTGTTATTTTATGTATAGGCAACGTTGTTAGTGCTACCACATCTTTTAGTGATGTAAAAAATACTAAGTATGAGGAGGCTGTTGAAAATCTTGTTTCATTAAATATCATTAACGGATTTGAGGATAATACTTTTAAGCCAAAGAACAATGTTACAAGAGCACAACTTTCAAAAATGCTAGTAATTTCTATGGGAATGGAAGATGAGGTTGCCTTTGCAAGTAAGAAATTCTTAAATTTTAATGATGTTTTAAGTAGTTATTGGGGATATGGCTATATAAAAGTTGCATCTGACAAGAAGCTTGTAAATGGCTATACAGATGGTAAATTTAAGCCGGATGGAACTGTAACTTATGCTGAAGCTACTACAATGGTAGTAAGGGCTTTAGGTTATGATGATGTTATAAAGAAGAGCTCTCTTACTTGGCCAAATAACTATATGTCTTATGCAAATGATAATTTAAAATTGTTTGATGGAATTAGCACATTTAAAGCCAATGATTCAGCTACACGTGGTGATGTAGCATTACTTTTATGGAATGCTTTAAGAACAGGTGTATGTGATATAGTTGGTGAAAATTCAAATGGCTTGATATATGGTCAAGGAACACCAATGATTTCAGCGTATTTAGGATATACTTACATAAAAAATGCTGAGATTACTAAAGTTGACTTTGATGATGAATTGGAATCTGCTGAGGTTACATTAAAAGACGATCAGAAAGAAACATACAAATATACATTTGATATAGATGATGTTTTAAATATGTATGGAAGAAAAGTAACAATTCTTCTTGATAAAAAATCAAATAAAATATTGTCTTTAGACACAGACTCAACTTATACAGTTGTAAAGGGAGAAGTTACTAACGTGTCTGGAACAAAGATTTATTTATCAAATAGAAAATCAGGATATAGGATTCCAGATGAAGAAAATATTTTATTAGTAGGTATTGAAGATATAGAAGATACTGTTGAAGCAATTATTTTGTTAGATGGTGCAACACCAGCATATTGTATTTGTAGGGGTGCAACTGATGTTAAAGTGGGTATCGTAGTTGATGCAAATGCTAAAGTTACTGGTTATAAAGAAACTGGCATTAAAGTTAGAGATGTTGGTTCAACTAAAGGTGGTAGCAGTTATTTGCTAGCAGATGATGAATTAAAGATTTCTAAAAATGATACTATACTATATTACATCAATGCAGATGACATGCTTGTTGTATTAAGAATGATAGACGAACTTGATGCAGATGATGTAACAAGTGTTACTAAAAATTCAATAAAAGTTAATAGAAATACATATAAGTTTGGAGATACAACTGAGTATTCTGTTATATTTGTTGGAAGTAGCAAACTTACAAATAAAAAGTTGACAGACATAGATGAAGATTTTGATGCTGTAGATATCATTGTTTATAACGGTCATACATACATTTTCGTATTCCAAGATGCAGGTGGGGATGATGTAGATAGTGATGTTAAGGAAGCTTATAGAGATTTAGTAAATGCTATTGAAGATGCTTTAGATGAATATGACGAAGAAGATTATACTCAAGATTCATATGGCAGATTCATGAAAACTATTTATGCTGGTCAAAGATTAAACTATCAATCAAAAGTAGATGAATTAACTAAAGCTATAACCAAAATAGAAAGTGCAATTGATAATCTTGAAGAGGTGACAGACAGAACAGAGAAAAAAGTTGTTAAAGCGAAAAAGAAATTAAGAGCTCTTGTAGATCAAGCTGATGAAATAATAGAGGATGATAAAGATTATACAGCTAAGACGTATGATATATTCTCAGAAGCTTATGACGTAGCGGATGAGTTGATAGGTTCATATAATGCAAAGTTGAAGGAATTATCAAATGCTTATGATGATTTGTTGGATGCGATTGATGGATTAGAAGAAAAAACAAGTAGTAAAAATTAAAAAGAGGAGGAACTTTAATGAAAGAACATGAAGAGTGGCATTCACTTTCTGCAGAAGAAGTAGAAAAACTTTTAAATGTAGATGAAAAAAAAGGACTAGACGCTGATGAAGCAAAAAAAAGATTGGAAGAATACGGAAAAAACGAAATTATTTCTAAGAATAAAAAGCCGATTTGGAAAATGATATTAGAACAATTTACTGATTTTATGATTATAGTTTTAATCATTGCTGCAATTGTTTCGGGTGTTGTAAATCACGAGTTTACAGACTCAATTATCATATTAATAATCGTAGTATTAAATGCGATAATTGGTGTTGTACAGGAAGTGAAAGCACAAAAGTCATTAGATTCATTAAAGGAACTTAGTGCACCTCATTGTAAAGCTATTAGAAATGGTGAAATAGTGAATATTGATTCAAAAGAATTAGTACCTGGTGATGTTGTAGTACTAGAAACAGGCGATAATATTCCTGCAGATTTGAGGATTATTGAAGCAATAAATTTAAAAATACAAGAAGCAGCATTAACTGGTGAATCAGTTCCTGTAGAAAAACATGCAGACGCACTAAAAGATGAAAAAGTTGGATTAGGCGATAGAGTAAACTGTGCTTTTTCTTCTAGTTTAGTAACATATGGTAGAGGAAAGGGAATTGTTGTATCTACTGGTATGGATACTGAAGTTGGTAAAATTGCTAAAATGTTGGATGATGTGGACGATAGCGAAACACCATTAAAACGTAGATTAGAAGCTTTAGGAAAAACTTTAGGCATAGCCGCTTTAGTAATATGTGCACTTATATTTGCTGTTGGTTTTTTTGTGTATAAAAGAGACTGGATAGAAATGTTTATGACGGCTGTTAGTTTAGCTGTTGCTGCTATACCAGAGGGCTTACCAGCAATTTCTACTATCGTTTTATCAATAGGTGTACAAAGAATGGTAAAGAGAAATGCAATTATCCGTACTTTACCTTCAGTAGAAACTTTAGGAAGTGCTACTGTTATATGTTCAGATAAAACTGGTACATTAACACAAAATAGAATGACTGTAGAAAAGATATTTTGTGATAATAAAGTTTTTGGAACAGAATATAAAGAAAAAGATGACAATGAACAATATAAATTGTTGTTGGATTGTATGATACTTTGCAATGATACAAAACTAAAAAAAGATGGTGAAAAATATATAACAACAGGTGATCCAACAGAAACAGCTTTAGTTGATTTAGGATTAAAAAGTAATGTAATTAAAGATGATTTAGATAATGAATATAAACGTGTTGAAGAGATTCCATTTGATTCTGAAAGAAAACTAATGACAACTGTTCATAATAAAAATGGAAAGCTTGTTGTGTTCACTAAAGGTGGTGTTGACGAATTACTTGCAAAATGTTCAAAGATTCGTTTAAATGGTGAAGATGTCAAATTAACACAAGAGCATATTGATATAATTCTAGCAACTAATGAACAATTTGCACTTTGTGCATTAAGAGTTTTAGCAATGGCTTATAAAGACATAGACAAGATTCCTGAAAAAGCTGATATGAATTCATTAGAAAGTGATTTAACATATATAGGTATGGTCGGAATGATAGATCCTGCTAGACCAGAAGTTAAAGATGCTGTTGCAAAATGTAGAACGGCGGGCATTAGACCTGTAATGATAACAGGCGATCATAAAATTACTGCTGTTGCAATTGCAAAAGAAATTGGCATACTAAGAGAAGGTGATGAGGCAATAACAGGTGCCGAATTACAAGAAATGTCACAAGAAGAATTAGAAAAAAATGTTCAAAAATATTCAGTATATGCACGTGTTTCACCAGAACACAAAGTTAGAATAGTTAATGCTTGGAAAGCTCATAATGAAGTTGTAGCAATGACTGGAGATGGTGTAAATGATGCACCAGCATTGAAAGCCGCTGATATAGGAGCTGCAATGGGAATTGTTGGTACAGATGTTGCTAAAGAGGCTGCGGATGTCGTGTTAACTGATGATAATTTTGCAACTATAGTGTCTGCCGTAGAAGAAGGAAGAAGAATATATGATAACATATTGAAAGCTGTTGCATACCTTTTATCAGCTAATATTGGTGAGATAATAACATTATTTGTAGCAACAATGTGTGGATGGCTTATTGAACCATTATTACCAATTCATATGTTATGGATTAACTTAGTAACAGATAGTTTACCAGCTTTAGCATTAAGCGTTGATCCTGCTGAAAAGAATATAATGAATAGAAAGCCAAAGAAAAACAAAAATGTATTTACAAAAGGAATGATTTGGAGAGTTATATATCAAGGTATTATGATAGGTGGACTTACACTTCTTGCATTTGCAATAGGCTGTGGATTTGACTTTAATAGTATAGTAGATGCGGAAGGTAAAATAACATCAATTGGTGTAACAGCACAAACAATGGCTTTTGCAGTACTCGCACTTAGTGAGCTAGTTCATGTGTTTAATTTGCGTTCAAACAAAGATTCAATATTTAAAGTTGGATTCTTAACAAACAAGATTCTACTAGGAGCAATTGCAATATCTGCTTCAATAATGCTTATAGTTTTAAATGTACCTGCTTTACATGAAATATTTGAAATAAAAATGTTGACTCTAAGAGAAGTTGGAATAGTAACGCTTCTATCATTTGCACCACTTACAATTGTTGAAATCTTTAAATTATTAAAAATAAATACTTCAAAAGAAGAAAACGAAGAGTAAAGAAAGATGAAAATTTTTGGTTTTCAGTCTTTCGTACCTCGAGAGTTTTCGAATGAAATGAAGAAAATCTCTCGCATAAATTAAATTTTTTTATACAATAGGAAAGAAAATTATGCACAAAAAGTTGCAAGTTTGTTACTTTTCTATTGTATAAAAATGGGATGCTTAGTTAAGCATCCCATTAAACTTTTATTATGGCAAATATAAACTTTCGAGTTCCTCAAGTTTGGACTCAAAAAACTCCTTTGCATTGGTGATGGTATTATACATGTATAATATATCACCAACATTGTAATGTTCTTTGCCCAACAAGACCTTGTAGCACATCTCAATTTGAGATAAAACGTGTATAAGGTCTTCATCATTTTTCCCAAAGGAACAGTCACAACCCATAATAACATACTTGTTAAACATGGGTTTAAGTAATTTTATTTCTGTTGGTAAATTACTGCTCACTTCGAGAGAGGATAGTTCACTGTGCAAAGCGTCAAGCCGACGAATTGCATAATTGTAACTTCTAATCATTTTTTGAGCAACTTCAGAGTCGACGAGAATAGGGGTTCCAAAAGAATTCCTTTCATACATGTTTAAATTATTCATGAAGCACCCTCCTTTAAAGTTGTGGTAAAGTTATATTTACATAATAAATTATACACTTCAAAAGTTAAAATGTCAATAGAAATGGTTATAAATAAACGAAAACACGTTGACCGTAGTAGACAAAATAAAACAAATTTAAACATAATTTGAATTTGTTTTAAAATCAAATTCCTAACAAACAGGTTATGGAAATACATAAAATTTATATATTTTTTTATGTAATAGGAAAGTACCAGATTTGCCACTTTTTATGTATTAATTTTCTTTCCTATTACACAAAAAAACATTAATTTATGCGAGA
>CAVHNT010000035.1:0-20226 GCA_963637565.1 bacterium | reverse complement strand
CTATATAATTTTGAATGTGAGTATTTATATACAATAAGGGAAAGGGGGAATTTTTAACACATGGAAATTTGGACAATTTGGCTTATAATCGCTGGATTCTTTGCCTTTTTAGAAATGCTAACAGTTGGCTTTTTTGTAATATGGTTCGGCGTAGCAGCTTTAATTCCAATGTTCTATAGTATGTTCTTTCCAGAACAGATACTAGTTCAAGTATGTATTTGGGCATTTGCATCAATTATTCTCGTCATTTCTACAAAGAAATTAACAGATAAAGTTCGTCCACCAGTTACTCCAACTAACGTATATTCTATAATTGGGAAAAAGGCTATCGTTATACAAGAAATAAATGATGAAAAATCTCAAGGACAAATACGCGTAGACGGAGATATATGGTCTGCAAGAGGTGAAAACTTCACAGAGATAATTCCTGAAAATTCGGTTGTAGAAATACTTAGAATTGAAGGCGTAAAAGCCATTGTAAAAAAAGTTAGTGAGAATGTTTCAACAAATTAAAATTTTTAGGAGGTTTTTATATGGGTTGGATTATTGTTTTAATCATTATCGTTATATTCTTAGCTGCAAAAACATTTAGAGTTGTTCCACAAGCAGAAGTTCTTATTATTGAAAGATTAGGAAGATATCATAGAACAGCAGAAGCTGGTTTGAATGTGATTGTTCCATTTTTAGATAAAGTAAGAGCACATGTTGATTTAAGAGAACAAACTATGGATGTTCAGCCACAAAGCGTTATAACAAGAGATAACGTTACAATAAGAATTGATACCGTTGTTTTCTATCAAATAACTGAAGCAAGAAGTGCAGTATACGAAATTCAAAATCTACAAAATGGTATTAAATATTTAACAACAACAACAATTCGTGATGTTGTTGGTAAAATGGACTTAGATAGCACATTTAGTTCAAGAGAACAAATCAATACACAACTTCGTCAAATTCTTGATGTTGCCACTGATAAATGGGGTTGTAAAGTAAACAGAGTAGAAATTAAAGATATCGATCCTCCAAAGGATATTAGAGATGCAATGGAAAAACAAATGAATGCAGAAAGAACAAAAAGAGCTGTAATTCTTGAAGCTGAAGGTCAAAGACAATCAGCAATCACTATAGCCGAAGGTGAAAAAGAATCAAAAATCCTTCAAGCAGATGCTGAAAAAGAATCAAACATCAGAAGAGCTGAAGGTGAAAAGCAAGCTAAAATACTTAAGGCTACTGGTGAAGCAGAAGCAATTAGACAAATAGCTGATGCTAAAGCTAGAGAAATTGAAGTTGTATATGGAGCAATCAAAAATTCAAATCCAGATGATAAATTAGTACAATTAAAAGCTTTAGAAGCTTTGAAAGAAGTATCTAAAGGCGAAGCAAATAAAGTATTCATTCCTTTTGATGCTACAAAAACACTTGCTGGAATTGGTGCTATGACAGAAATAAAAAAAGATTAATTTAAATAAAAGAAAGTTTCCTTTCATTGGAAACTTTCTTTTTTACTTTAAAATTAGAAGTCCATTCCACCTGCCATTTGAGCTCCTTCATGATGACAGTTGCAATTTTCTTCTTTCTTATCTGCAACTAAGCTCTCTGTTGTCAATACCATTGAAGCTATGCTTGCAGCATTTTGAAGTGCTGATCTTGTAACTTTAGTAGGATCTATTATTCCCTCTTTCTTCATATCAACATACTTTTCATTTAATGCATCAAAACCTATACCTGTATTTTCATGTAATACTTTATCTAATATTACACTTCCTTCTAATCCAGCATTAAATGCAATTTGCTTTAGAGGTTCTTCAAGTGCCATAAGAACAGTTTTAACACCAGTCTTTTCGTCGCCTTCTACCTCATTAAATAATTTTTCAACAGCTGGCATTGCATTAACAAAAGCTGTTCCACCACCTGCAACAATACCTTCTTCAACTGCAGCTCTAGTAGCAGAAAGTGCATCTTCTATTCTCAATTTCTTTTCTTTCATTTCAACTTCTGTTGCGGCACCAACTTCAATAACAGCAACTCCGCCAACAAGTTTAGCAAGTCTTTCTTGTAGTTTTTCTTTATCATATTCTGACTCTGTTCTATCAAGCTCGCTTCTTATTTGTTTTACTCTTTCAGCTATTTGCTCTTTATTACCAGCACCATCAACGATTATTGTATTTTCTTTTTCAACTTTTACTTGTCTTGCTCTACCTAATTGTTCAAGCTCAACCTCTTTCAAATCAAGGCCAAGTTCATCAGTGATTACTTCACCACCTGTTAATATTGCTATATCTCTAAGCATTTCTTTTCTCTTGTCACCATATCCAGGTGCTTTTACAGCAACACACGTAAATGTTCCTCTTAATTTATTTAATACTAATGTTGTTAAAGCATCGCCATCAACATCATCAGCAATAATTACAAACTTCTTACCTTGTTGAACAATTTTTTCAAGTATTGGTAATATTTCTTGAATATTAGAAATCTTTTTATCTGTAATAAGTATATAAGGATCATCCATAACAGCTTCCATTTTATCTGTATCAGTTACCATATATGGAGAAATATATCCTTTGTCAAATTGCATACCCTCTACAACAGATAAGTTAGTTGCCATTGTCTTTGATTCTTCAATTGTGATTACGCCATCTTTTGAAACTTTCTCCATAGCATCAGCAATTAAATTACCTATTGTTTCGTCATTTGCAGATATAGCAGCAACTTTCGCAATATCTGCTTTTCCGTTTACTTTTGTGCTATTAGACTTAATAGCTTCAACAGCAACATCAATTGCTTTATTCATACCTCTTCTCATAACCATTGGATTTGCACCAGCAGCAACATTCTTAATTCCTTCTCGTATCATTGCTTGTGCTAAAACTGTAGCTGTTGTTGTACCATCACCTGCAACATCATTTGTCTTTATTGAAACTTCTTTAACAAGTTGTGCACCCATGTTTTCAAAAGGATCATCTAATTCAACTTCTTTTGCTATTGTAACACCATCATTTGTAATTAATGGTGCACCATATTTTTTATCTAAAACAACATTTCTTCCCTTTGGTCCAAGTGTAACCTTAACTGTATTAGCTAATTGATTAACACCTCTCTCTATAGCTTTTCTTGCTTCTTCACCGTATAATATCTTTTTACTCATCCTAATTTACCTCCTTAATAAATAAGCCTAAGTATATAACTTAAAATCTAAATTATTCAACAACTGCAAGCACATCATCTTGACGAACAATTATATAATCCTCTTCTTCATATTTAACTTCTGTTCCTGCATATTTTGAAAATATAACTTTATCGCCAACATTAAGTTGCATTTTTACTTCTTTTCCGTCTACTGTTCCTCCAGGTCCAACTGCAACAACTCTTGCTATATGTGGTTTTTCTTTACTACTTGAAGCAAGTAAAATTCCGCTTTTAGTAGTTTCCTCTGCTTCTATCAATTTTAATACAACCCTGTCTAATAATGGTTTTATCATATTAAATGACCTCCTTAAAAAAACATTAGCACTCTATTATTTAGAGTGCTAATTTATAATATTACTATGCAATTGTTTTGTCAATATGTTAATAAAATTTCTTTTAATTTTCACAATATACTAACCGAATATCAATTTCATTATTATTCATAATATTCTATTCCGTAGTTTAAATCATTTAATATATCAACAAAATCAGATAATCCTTCTGGTAATTTCGAAGCAATATTTGACAAGTATGATGGAAGTTTTTCTTTAAGATTATCCATAAACTCTTCTCTTGATTTTTCACTTGCAGAGTTTAGCATTAATGCAGAATCACTTATTACATCAACTTTTGGATTAGAAACATTTCTTCCTTCAACTACAAAAGTTAGCAATTTAATATTTTGATTTTCATCTTCTGCATCAACTTTCAAATACACATCTGTATTTGATTTATTCTTTCCTGTTTTAGAATTTAATACTAAAGAAAAATAGCTTCCATAAGATCCGAATTTTACTTCAAGATAAGAATCTGATTTATTATTAGAAGCAGAAACTTTCATACCAAAAACTTCTTCCCTACCTTCTAAAAAAGTAATTCTAGCAGCTAATGTATTATTTCCTTTTCTATATGCCTCAAGTATAAAAAACTCCCTAGGTATGTAATCTTTTTTAATATATTCCTCAATATTTTCTAATGAATAATTAATTTTTTCTACCCATTCTTCCCATGTATAATCAAAATTCTTAAATTCTGATGCAACTTCATAAAGCTCTTTATCTTTTCTGGCAGTTTTTAACATATCTCTTGCTATATACATCATATCGTTTGTATTTAATTTTACGAAATGTCTATCAGTATTACTTTCGTTTCCATTAATATTAACAGTTACATTTTTTTCAACGTCTATATTATTAGAAATTTGTTTTGTTAGTATTTTCAAATATCTCTTAACAACATTTTTATTTTTTTCTGCTAATTGTGCATTATTACTTAACTTATTTTTAATATCTTCAGCATTGTCATCATCTAAATTCAAATTTTTAGCTAATCCATCTATATCGCTAAAGTCTGCTGCCACATATCTTTCAAATAATCCAGGAACTACAACTCCAAGGTTTGTTCCATTTAAAACGACCTTGGCTTTAGCTAATTCATTTTCATTTGAATTAATTGTAAGATTTGTTGTAAAATTCTTTTTGTTTCTTAAAGTAGATGCATTTAATGAAAGTATTCCTATTTCTTTACTCTCAGCCCCAAGGCTTTCCATAAATTCATCAGCATCAATCTTCGTACTAATATTAACATTATTATTGTTTAATGCTATTTCAGTTGTGTTTCTTGGAATCCTCAATAGATAATCATTGTCGAACATTTTTAAGAATCTTTGACCTTTGTTTCCCCTTAAAATAACAAAAGCTCCACATAATACCACTAAAACAATTACTGTTACAAATATTCCAACAACTATACCTACATTATTTTTCTTATTTTCCCCATTAGACGTATCTATTTCATTTGTATTTTGTGTTTCTTCATCACAAATGACTTGCTCTGCACCCTCTACATTGTTATTTGTGTTCTCTTGCACATTTTCTACATTTGTTTCTTGTACACTTTCAACATTTGCTTTTGGTGCATTTACAACATTGTTTGTTTCTAGTTCCATGTTAGAATTTTGATCTTCTAAATTTTGGTTTTGCTCATCCATTTTTTTCTCCTCCTCATATTTTATTAATTTCTATTATAAATTTTTAGTAAAAAAACGCAACAAATTTATCTTTCAAATTACTTTTTCTTAAATCTAATATTCTCATCACCAACGGCCTCTTCAATTCTTTTATAAATTGTTTCATTAAAATACATTGGTAGAACTTTTGAAACTTCATTATTTTTCAATTCAACTAATACGTTTCCACGTCTATTGCTTATTTCTTTAATAAAATCTCTTAGTAACTGCAATTCATATTCTGTTTTATTTTGTGGGATATTAATTTCAATCATCAAATCTTTATTATTCAAATCTTCAATCACTTTAGTATTGCGAACTTCAAATCTTTCTGCCTTCAACATTATTACTGTAATTTCATCCTCTTTAACACTAATTCTACCATCAATTTTCACAATACTATCTTCGACAATTATATTTTTATACCCTGAATATGTTTTAGGAAAAGCAATCAAATTTATACTTCCTTCTAAATCCTCAAGTGTAACAAATGCCATTATTTCATTGTTTTTCGTAATTTTAGTTCTTACTGAAGTTACAAGTCCAAGTAATTTTACACTTTTTCCATCAAGTTTTATCATGCTTTCAGAAACCTCATCTGATTCTTCATATATTAAATCAGAACTTTTAATTGTTGAATATTCATCAATATATTTTTTATAATTTTCCAAAGGGTGTCCTGAAACATAAAGACCAAGCATTTCCTTTTCAATCAATAACAATTCTTTTTTGGGAAGTTCTTGAACCTTTTTTAATTTATATAAGTCATCATTTTTTTCGTTGTTTGGCATTGCTAAATCAAACATATTAACTTGTCCAGTAAGTGCACGTTTCTTATCACTACTTATTGTATCAAGCACATCTTCAAAAGAACGTAGTAGCGTATTTCTATTATCCCCTAGAGAATCAAACACACCAGCCTTTATCATACTTTCAATGCATTTTTTATTAACATCTTCAGAAGAAACTCGTTTGCAAAAATCTACAAATTCTTTGAATTCTCCATTCTTTTCTCTTTCATCTGTAATTGTATTAATAGCACCCTCACCAACATTTTTTATAGCAGCGAGGCCAAATATTATCTTTCCATTTCGAACTACAAATTTACTAAAACTCTTATTAATATCTGGCTTTAAAATTTCAATATTCATTTTTTTGCATTCTTCTATATACACAGTTATCTTACTTTGTGTAGTAAGAAAACTATTAAGCAAAGCTGCAAAAAACTCTGCTGGGTAATACGTTTTTAAGTAAGCTGTTCTGTAAGCGACAACAGCATAACATGCTGCATGAGATTTATTAAAAGCGTATTTTGCAAACTCTGCCATCTCGTCGAATATTTTATTAGCAGATTTCTCATCAACGCCGTTTCTTATTGCTCCAGGAATAATTACATTTCCATTTTCATCAGAAAGCCCATAGATAAAATTCTTTCTTTCTTCTGCCATTACATCTAACTTTTTCTTTCCCATAGCTCTACGAACCAAATCGGCTCTACCTAACGAATAACCGGCGACTTCTCTAACTATTTGCATAACTTGCTCTTGGTAAACCATACAACCATATGTAACATTCAAAATCTTTTCTAATATTGGATGAGTATACTCTGTCTTAGTTGGGTCATTTTTTCCCTTTATATATCTTGGTATTTGATCCATTGGACCAGGTCTATAAAGAGAAACACCAGCAATCAAATCTTCCAAACAATCTGGTTTCAACTCACGCATAAAAGCCGTCATTCCAGCACTTTCAAACTGAAATATTCCACAAGTGTTTCCATCCCACCATTGCTTATAGACATTAGAATCATTCATCTCAGCATCATACTTTACATCTATGCCTCTATTTTCTTTTACCAAATCTACTGTATCTTTTATTACCGTAAGAGTTCTAAGTCCAAGAAAATCCATTTTTAAAAGTCCTAATTCTTCAAGAATTGTCATTGTATACTGCGTAGAAATTATACTATCACTCTTATAAAGCGGCACATATGAATCAACTGGATCTTTTGTTATAACAACTCCTGCAGCATGCGTTGAAGCATGTCTTGGCAACCCTTCCAACCTTTTTGAAATATCTATAACATCTCTAACTTCAGAATCTTCATCATACATTTTTTTTAGCTCAGGATTCATCTCCAAAGCCTTATCCAAAGTCATATGCATCTCCATTGGAACATTTTTTGAAATCATATCAGCCTTACTATAAGGAATATTAAGCACTCTAGCAACATCTCTTATAACACCTCTAGCAGCCAGCGTTCCAAAAGTTATAATCTGTGCAACGTGATCATCTCCATACTTTCTGCACACATAATCAATAACTTCACTTCTTCGTTCATAACAAAAATCTATATCAAAATCAGGCATGCTTATTCTTTCAGGATTCAAAAACCTTTCAAAAATCAAATTATACTTAATAGGATCTATATCAGTAATTTCTATACAATATGCTGCCAAACTTCCAGCACCAGAGCCTCTTCCTGGTCCAACAGGAATATCTTGATCTTTAGCATATCTTATAAAGTCCCAAACTATCAAATAATAATCTGTATAACCCATTTTATTAACAACAGAAAGCTCATAATCCATTCTTTGAACAAGCTCTGGTTTTAAGCTTTTCATTTTCTCTATTTTTTCATCTAACGATAATGAACTAAGTTCTATATTATCATTAAAGTATCTTTTTTGCATTCCGTCATAGCAAAGCGTTTTAAGATATTCAAAATGATCTTGATTATTAGGCGTATCAAAATTTGGCAAAATTGTATGTCCAAATTCAAACTCAACATTGCACTTATTGGCAATTTCTACGGTATTTTCAAGCACTTCAGGTAAATTCTTAAAGTTTTGGTACATCTCATCTGGCGACTTTATAAAAAACTCATCCGAACCCATTCTCATTCTATCTTCATCAATCATCTTTTTACCAGTTTGAATGCAAAGCAAAACCTCGTGACTGTAACTATCTTGCCTCTTCAAATAATGGGCGTCATTTGTTGCAATCATCTTAACACCTAACTCTCGTGCAAGCTTTATAAGTCTTTGATTTGCCAAAGTTTGCTCCCTAATACCATTATGTTGAAGCTCTATATAAAAATCATCTTTACCAAAAATATCAATATATTCATTTGCAATCTTCTTTGCACCCTCAAAATCATCAGCAAGCAAGGCTCTATTTATAAAGCCAGCCAAACAAGCACTACTACAAATTAGTCCCTCACTGTATTTTCTTAATATATCCATATCAATTCTAGGCTTATAATAAAACCCTTCTGTAAAAGAAAGCGATACTAACTTTATCAAATTCTTATATCCAATATTATTTTTTGCAAGCAAAATTAAATGACCTAATCTATCATCAATATTAGGTTCTTTGTCAAACCTAGTACGAGGTGCAACATATGCTTCACATCCGATTATAGGCTTGATTCCATTTTTCTTACACTCTTTATAAAATTCAACAGCACCATACATAACACCATGGTCTGTTATAGCAACTGCTTTCATGCCAAGTTCTTTTACTCTAGCCACCAAATCTTTAATTCTATTAGCTCCATCTAACAAACTATACTCAGTATGCACATGCAAATGAACAAAATCATTTCCCAACATTCTCACCTCACAACTTCATTAGATTATTATCAAATATCTTTCGTTTCTTTCTTACGCTTTAGAAAATTTTAACTTATGTTGGAAATTTTCCTACTCTCAATCAAAAATCTCATATCATCATGATAGATAATATCATCTATTTTATATATTTTCAATATTTGTGTTCAATAAGAAAGATGAAAATCTTCGATTTTCAGTCTTTCGTCCCTCGAGAGTTTTCGATTGAAAGGAAGAAAATCTCTCGCATAAATTAAATTTTTTATACAATAGGAAAGAAAATTAATACATAAAACGTTGTAAATTTGTGACTTTTCTATTGTATAAAAATCCAGTATATAAGCTTTTCTGCCTACATACTGGATTTTGTAACTAATTATTTCTTTTTACTAGCACGAAACTTTTCGTACTCGTCTAGCCATGCTTTTACTATTTCACGAAGTAATTTCGTTGGCACAGTACAAGGTTTCACAGATGGATCCATATCTTCAAAATCATAGCGAATCTCTGTAAAATCTTTTTTTACATAAGCACTAAATCCATCTCCTCCAAGGCGGTCTTCTTTAACCTTTCCTGCAAGAACGTCATCAATATAGTCTAATGTTTTAGCAAAGTCCCTAACATCAGTATGTAACCACGATTCCAAAGCCACTTTTGAGCCAACAATTTCAGGAATATCATCAATATTCATCCAAAGTGAACCTGCTTGTGTAATCGAAAATTTCCAAAATTTCTTCATTATCATTTCCTCACTTTCAATTATTTATTAGCATAAAATTTTTCACGTTCACTAAGCCAAACTTTTACTATCTCATAAAGCAATTTCGTTGGAACAATGCATGGTTTTATATTTGGAGCCTGTTCTTCAAAAGCACAAGAAATCTTTGTAAAATCATTTTCAACGTGCACTTCAAATGCATTTCCACCAAAATCATCATTATCACAATCACCATTCACAACTTTTTCAAGCACTTTCAATGTATACTTGCTTCCTTGTACATCACTAAAAAGCCATTCTGTGAGTGTTGCCCTATCCCCATTAATTTCCTTAACATCATCAAATAACATCAAAATAATATTATCGCCATAGGTTTTAAATTTCCATTCATATTCCATAATTTTTGCTCCTTTACTTCAAATGAATAAACAAATATAATTTTAGCGTATGCACTAACATCATTTAAATTTTTCAATCACCTATTTATAAGCAAATAATAACATCTATAAGTCACATTTTCAAGTTTTAAGACTAACAAAAATCCAGTATATAAGCTTTTCTGCCTACATACTGGATTTTTACAATTAATTATTTCTTTTTACTAGCACGAAACTTTTCGTACTCATCTAGCCATGCTTTTACTATTTCACGAAGCAATTTTGTTGGCAAAGTACAAGGTTTCACTGATGGATCCTCTTCCTCATAATTAAAATGAATTTCTGTAAAATCTCTTTTTACATAAGCTTTAAATCCATTTCCCCATAGAAAATCTTCTTTATTCTTTCCTGAAATAACATCATCAATATATTCCAACGTTCTCCTAAAATCTCTAACATCATCACATAGCCATGATGACAATGTTTCTTTAGAGCCATGTATTTCATCAACATTATCAAATTCCATCCATAAGTCACTACATACAACAGAAAATTTCCATGTCTTTTCCATTTTACTTTCCTCCTCTTATTCAATAATTGGAAATGCAGAAATTATTTTGTTAGTTCGCATGTCTAAGTACAATCCTATAGTGATTCCAGAAGATGTAACAGCTTCATATCTATTTCCTTTCTTGAAAACTCTATTGGCATATGCCTCTTCTATAACATCAAGAATCTGTTCAGGTGACCAGTCTTTCGGAAAAAATGCACTAGGCTGTTTCTTCAATTTTCCACCAACTTCCACCGCCGCTTCATACACACCATTGGCATCAGGAAATTTAGTAATTTCAACTACTTTGCTTGTGGCATCACTCAAACCTTCGTAATGAAATCCACCACCATTGGTACCTTTGAAAACATGTTCCAAAGCACCTTCATTAAAAATCTCAGGATGTTTTACAGCTCTAACTACGTCATCATAGTTTCTTGAAATAGCTTTAGCAGTATCTCCAATCTCATCAGCATGCTTTATTATTGCTTTTTGTACTACATCTCCAACTTCATCAGATTTGCTAACTACATCAGAAACATCATCAGCATGTTTTAATACATCAGTTAGTATTTCACCAGCACCATCAGATAGTTTTACTCCCTTTGCTACTGCTCCAATCTCGTCAGCATACTTTAGTGCTCCTATAATTGGAATAATCCCTATCACATCAAGTGCAGTGGCTCCAACATGTCCCCAAGACCATTCCCAATTCACAAAATCAGCCGTAACATCTCTAACATCTGCAATCGTTCCAATACCTGGGATTTCACCAACAAAAATTTGAGCAGCAACACCTACTATTGTAACCTTCTTTGAAAAGTTTCCTAATATTACCTGCTCTCCAGTATCTGCAACTAGATAATACCATTTATTATCAGGTTTTGCAAGATTAATGTATACTATGTCATCATCATTTATATTCACAAGTTTAGGTGGGGCAATTTTTTTGTAACTTCCGTCTTGTACTGACTGTATCAGTTTTATATCACTGTCATCACGCCATTTACTAACTTCATTTATAGTCTTTTTTCCATTTAGCACAGCATTATATTCGTAAATAAAATTATTTATTTTGTTTTTTATAGAATTAAAAGCATCTTCCGAGATACTAAAATCACTTCTTTTCTTCAGACCTTCAAGTGTATTTAAAAGCAATTTTAGTTCGCTTATCTGTTCTTGAGCATATCTTGCATCATCACTAGAAACAGGAATCTTATACTCATATTTACACCATTTACAAATTCCATTTTCAAATGTGTGTTCTACCACTTCTGGTTCATTGCTGAATATACTTTTTTCCCCACACTCTATGCAATAAGCAAATGTTACTCGTTGCTGTGTATGTGTTTGGCTATTTACATTTGTGTATGCTCCAATCCACACTTGATACGGTTCATTAAATTTACAGACATGAGTTGTTTCGCTTTCGTTTGGCTTATTCTCGCCATTTTCTTGATTATCTGCTGTGATTTCAGGCTTCTTTGTTTCTTCTGGTTTCTCTTCTTCCTGATTATCAAATTCAATTCTTTTTATATATCCACAAATGCTGCAAGTATTTCCACTAAAATTATGCTTTTCTGTTTCACCATTGCCAGATTGTTTTTCACGTTTGGTTTCACCACATTCGCAACTGTAATCTAGAATTATTTTATCAAGTATATGATAGTCTTCATTGTATTCCACATATTCATACCACGGTGCATATGCTAACTTCCAATCATGTTCATGTTTTTCTTCTTTCCGCTCATATCCACATGTGTAACAAGTATTTCCACTGAAATTGTGTTTTTCCCTTTCTCCACTACCAGATCGTTCTTCTGTCTTGTTTTCACCACATTCACAACCATAATAAAAGAGTATCTTATCAACAACATGATATTGTTCATTGTATTCTACATATTCATACCGCGGTGAATGTATTAATTTCCAATCATGTTCATGTTTTTCTTCTTTTCTCTCATACCCGCATGTATAACAAATATTACCACTAAATACATGTTGTCCTTTTTCTGCATTACCATTTTGGTATTCCACTCTTGTTTCTTTGCAAACAATGCAAATATAGTCTAACTCTATAGTACGCAAAGCATGGTATGTTTCATCAACGCAGTCATAGATGTACATTGGATCGTACTCAAGTGTCCATTGGTGCTCACAATCATCTGCAAAAGAAGTGGTAAAAAAACAATTAGCCAACATTACAATCAAAACCAAAAGAGCAGTAAACCGACGCTTCATTCAAATTCCTCCTTCAAAAAATTAATGGAGTCTACAAAATATTAATACACCTGTATTTTACGTCGTTCTATGTATTATGTCAATATATTTTGTTATACAGGAAAGTTGAAAATCTTCGATTTTCATTCTTTCGTCCCTCGAGAGTTTTCGATTGAAAGGAAGAAAATCTCTCGCATAAATTAAAGTTTTTTATACAATAGGAAAGAAAATTAATACATAAAAAGTTGTAAATTTCTTACTTTCATATTGCACAAAAAAGAACCAAAACTATATTACTGTGTAATGTTTAATAGTTTTGATTCTTTTGAATTTGTATAATTATTAATTCTTATTGCATGATTTTGAATATGGACAATTGCAGCATTCGTGTTCTGGTTTTTTCTTTGCAATAATGCTTATAACTACAATTAAAATTGCAATTACTATAAGTAAGTCTGCAAACGACATTACTCCACTTTGAATTCTGCTTCCTATCTGATAAACAATTGTAGCAAGAATCCATGCAAGCACAGTTTGAAATGCTACTGCTTTAATAACTTTCTTGTTTCCTCCTAATTCTCTTTTCATAGCACCTATGGCCCCAAAGCAAGGTGCACTAAATAAATTAAATACCATAAATGCATATGCCGAGGCTGCTGTGAAAAATCCAAATATTCCTGTTGGCGAAAATATCATATTGCCATCATCAACATCTTCTGCAAGACCATTTATTACAGCCATAGAAGAAACTACTTGTTCTTTTGCAACCAAACCTTGAATTGCTGAAACTGTTGCTCCCCAGCTTCTTTCACCAAGCATTGGATAGAATACCCAAGATATTTTATCTCCAATTGTTGCAAGCATACTTTCTTCAATATCTACACCATATTCAAGTTTAAATGAGAATGATAATAAAAACCATATAACAATTGAACATATCAATATTATACTTCCAGCTCTCTTTATAAATGCAATTACTTTATCGAAAACATCTTTTAAGACATATTTTAAGCTTGGCGTCTTATATTCTGGAAGTTCTGATATATATGTACTTGATGTATTTTTAAATACAAATTTTTTCATAACTATAGCACTAAGAATTATTACTATAATTGCGAAAAAATATAATGATGCTGATACCATTCCTGAATACTTGTCAAAAAAGAATCCGGAAAATAAAGCTATAATTGGCAATTTTGCACTACATGGAATGAATGGTGTAAGAATAGTTGTCATTTTTCTCTCGTCATCATTTTCTATTATTCTGCTACCCATAATTCCTGGGACACCACAACCCGAGCCAACTATAAATGGTATTAAGCTTTTTCCACTAAGTCCTATCTTTCTAAACAACTTATCTAAAAGTAATGCAATTCTTGACATATAGCCTGTTGTCTCCAAAATAGATATGCAGAAAAATAAAATTATTAGTTGAGGTACAAAGTTCAACACAGCACCTACGCCCTCTATAATTCCATCTACAATTAAGCTTCTAATCCATGGTGATGTGTTAACTGATTCTAAAGTTGCATCTGTCCATTCTTTTAAGTTTCCAATCCATTCGCCTATTAAATCAACCGTATAGCTTCCCACAACACCAACAGATAAATAATATATCAAGAACATTATAACGGCGAATATAGGAAATGCAATCCACTTATTCAAAAAGATTTTATCAAGTTTATCTGATATACTCTCTCTCATCAATTTTCTTTTTATAGTTTTTTCCTTTAAATCATCTATGTAATTATATCTTTGGGTGGCTATTGTTTCTTCTAAATCTGTACTGTAACTTTTTTCAACTTGCTTTATTGCATTAACAATCTTATCATTCTTATATTCTTTAAATCTTTCATCATCTTCGAGCAATTTCACGGCTACAAATCTTTTATGCTTTACTTTGTCATATAAATAAAACTCTATATCTTTTATAGTTTTTTCGATATTATCGTCAAATATGCTTATAGGTTTTGTTAAATTAAGCCTATCTAGCTCCTTCACTAATTCGTTTACTCCAGTTCCTTTTAAAGCAGATATTTTAACAACCTTTACTCCAAGCCTGTTTTCAAGTTCTTTTACATCTATAGTGATTGCTTTCTTTTCAAGTAAGTCTGCCATATTTAGAACTACAATAACTTTAGTATTAAGTTCTAAAACTTGTGTTGTCAAATACAAACTTCTTTCAAGAGACGTGCTATCAACTATATTTATAATCACATCCGGATTTTCATCAAATATAAATTTTCTAGAAATTTCTTCTTCAATGCTATATGGACTAAGTGAATATATCCCTGGTAAATCTACAATTTCATGTCTTGTTCCTTTTATTATTCCACTTTTCTTTTCAATTGTTACTCCTGGCCAATTTCCTATCTTTGCATTCATTCCAGTTAATTCATTAAACAATGTGGTTTTGCCACTATTTTGATTTCCAACTAACGCTATCTTCATTTTACCACCTCCACATCAATTTGCATCAAATCCGCTTTTCTAATACACAACTCATAACTTCTTAGTGATAAATCTATAGGATCTCCCATTGGTGCAATTTTCTTAATTTCTACGATTGTTCCAACAGTTAATCCCATGTCTAAAAGATGTCTTCGTATTGGTTTGTTAGTAATATTAAGTGATAATATTTTACCTTTTTGCCCAACTTTAAGTTCTCCTAATTTTGTAACTTTTTTTGTTTCTTCCATCCTTTCACCCTCCTTAAGAAATTTAATTTTCATACACCACATTATAACCTCACGTTTTGACTAAATTTCACATACTTGAGAGCGTCCTCCAAATATATGAAAAATATTTCACATTTCAAATACAATTATAAAGATATATTTTTTTGTTGTCAACGATTTTCTTGCTTGTCTATTTGAATAGTATATTATATAATGAATTTTACAAATAATTCCTAACTGGAGGTGTTGTTGTGAAAAAAAATACAACAGTAAGAGAACCAATTCAAAAACGTTCAATTGAAAAAAAAGAAAAAATAATAGAGCATGGATTTGAATTAATTTGTGATAAAGGATATTATAATACAAATACTGCCGAAATTGCTAAAGCAGCAGGCGTTTCAACAGGTATTGTATATCAATACTTTAATGACAAACATGATATATTAATAGAAGGATTAAAATTAAACTCTAGCAAAATATTTTTTCCAATGCTTACTGCGTTAGAGAAAAACTTTGATATAAAAGATTTAGAAAATGTCTTAAAAAAAACAATTAAAAGCTTCATTAAAGATCATAAACTTTCTCAATCTGCACATGAAGAGATTCTTTCAATGGTGCATTCAGATAAAGAAGTTGCAAATATTTTTTATGAGTTTGAAATAAATAAGACAGAAAGCATCACGAATTCTTTAATAAAAAACGGATTTGATACTAAAAATCTGAAAGAAAAAGTTCATATAATAGTTAATTTAATTGATGATCTTTGTCATGAAATTGTATACCACAAGCACTCAACAATGGATTATGATACCATGGTTGATTTAACAATTGAAATAATAATGGATTTACTAAATAAAGCTGAAAATTAAACATTTTCAGCTTTATTATAATATTAGTTCTTATTTTAGCATTTTTACCATACTCATTGCTGCATCTCTTCCAGAGCGTGCAGCCCATGCCACAGTTGCTTTTGCTCCAACCAGATTACCACCTGCAAAAATTTTTTCATCAGATGTACAATTGTTTTCATCAACTTTAACAAATCCATTTTTATCTGTTTCTAAATTCAATTTTTTTATCAGATTCTCATTTGGTTTTGAACCTATTGCCATTATCACAAAGTCAGCATCTAATTCAAAATTGCTATTCTGAACGTTTTGCACACCAAGACCAACTTCACAAGTCCTAGCACATTCTATTTTTCTTTTTCCATCATGTTCATATATTTTTAAAAGATTGGTATTAAATCTAAAATCTATTTTTTCTCTTTTAGCTAAAGAAACTTCCTTCTTTTCTGCTGGCATTCGTTCTTCTTCACGCCTATAAAGAATTGTAACTTTACTAGCACCGCATCTTTTTATTGTTCTAGCAGTATCAAGTGCAACGTTTCCACCACCGCATATATACACATCTTTACCTGTACAATCAAATGAAATTCCATTTTCTAAAAGTTCATTTCCATCAAAAACCCAAGGTAAATCTTCACCATCTACATTCATTCTCTTTGGAACATTTGAACCAAAACTTAAAAATATAGCATCATATTCCTTTTTCAATGTTTCAATCTGGTCATCTAAATCATATTTCGTTATTACATGAATGCCTGTATCACATATATGTCTAATTGCTTCATCTAAAATATTTCTTTCCAATCTAAACTCTGGTATTCCATATCTGAGCAATCCGCCTAAATGTTCTTTTTTCTCGTATATGGTTACATCAGCACCATTTCTTCTTAAAAAAGTTGCAGACGTCAAACCAGCAGGTCCACTTCCAATAACAGCAACTTTTTTATTGTTTAAATCATTAGAAAAGCTAGAAAATCCCCAATTCTCTTTAATTGCAATATCTCCCAAATAACTTTCAATACCACCTATATCTATAGCTTCACTTTTATATTTTCTAGTGCAATTAATCTTACATTGCTTTTCACAAGGACAAATTCTTCCACATATAGAAGGTAAAACTGTTGTTTCACTCAAAAGATTATATGCTTCTTTCATCTTATTATTTTTCATTAATTTAGTTATGGAAGCTATATCATTATTCAGAGGGCAACTTTTTAAACAAGGCTTATTTATACAATTAAAACATCTATTAACTTCGTTCTTTATATCTAATTCACTCATAAATATGTTCTCCATAAATTACATGTGTTAATTTTGCATCAATTATATCATTTGTATTTTTTTAGAACAATTAATTTTTCTGCTTTTAATATAAAAAAGTTGAACTTTTTTCTTTTTTCATCTTCTAATTTTTAAATTACAATATTTTGGGGCACAAGAAAGATGAAAATCTTCAATTTTCATTCTTTCGTCCCTCGAGAGTTTTCGACTGAAAGGAAGAAAATCTCTCGCATAAATTAAAGTTTTTTATGCAATAGGAAAGAAAATCAATACATAAAAAGTTGCAAATCTGTTCCTTTCCTATTACATAAAATAAGGGTGGAAAAAATCCACCCTTTGCTCTAGCTATTTCTTTTTATCCTCGTAGACAATATTCTTGACAATGGTATAGTCCACATTGAAAACATCGGCCACAGCTTGCAAAATCACCTCTTCTGTATCTTCAGGAAGAGGATTTGCTTTCATCCGGAAATAGGTCTCCCGTATTTTTTCTGCTTTCTCGTATGCCTTCTTTTTTAACTTCCATATTGTCATTTGGGTTGCCCCTCCTTTTTGGTGCCTTACAAGGCACGTCGTCAAAGCAGTTTTAATCGACAATCATATTGTAGCACCTGTTCGCAGTTATGTCAACAATTATTCAATACTTTTATTATTCTTCATTAGAACTATTTTTCATCTCTTTACCTAATTTTCCTATAGCTTTCGTCTCAATTCTTGAAACGTATGATCGAGAAATTCCAAGCTCTTTAGCAATTTGCTCTTGCGTTTTTGTTTCTTTACCATTTAATCCAAATCTAAGTTCAATAACAAGCTTTTCTCTGTCCTGTAATACTTCCCCAATCTTTTTGTACAACTTTTTCACTTTCATTTTTAAATCAATTTCATCCTCAATACTTTTATTATTACTCTCAATTACATCAATAAAAGTTATTTCGTTTCCTTCCTTATCTTGCCCCAAAGCTTCATTTATAGAAACTTCTTGCGATATTTTTTTTGTGCTTCTTAAGTGCATCAATATCTCGTTTTCAATACATCTAGCAGCATATGTTGCAAGTCTAACACCTTTGTTTCCTTTATAACTATTAACAGCTTTTATAAGTCCAATTGTGCCTATGGATATTATATCTTCTTGATCTACTAAAGGTGAATTATATTTTTTGGCAATATGTGCAACAAGTCTTAAATTTCTCTCTATAAGTACCTTTTTAGCACTCTCATCTCCTTCCTCATAAAGTTTTAAATACCTTTCTTCTTCCTCAAGTGATAAAGGTTCTGGAAATAGATTGTAGTTTGTAACATAACCAACTAAAAAGAAAAAGTCTTTTATTATATTTAAAAATGACAATATTTCCATTTTAAGGCACCTCCTGTGCTTTTTGATAGTATAGTTATATTCAAGAAAAGCATGTCAGTTGCCTGACCTAACAAATATAGGAAATTGCATAATTTATTGTTTTTTCTTATGTAAAAAGTTTATAAAAAATTCTAATTATTGATTATTTATGTAAATCATGTTATAATTATAGTATCATACATATTTTTTAGTTTAGATTTCCTGTATAGGAGGCTAAAAATGTCGTGTGATATCAAGCTGACAAATAAAAAATAACAACAAGTCCATACAAGGTCAGTTTGATTCACGCAAGGTGCGTGTATGGCAAGAAAGGGATTCTATGGAAAATACCATCAGTTCTATCAAGACTCTTAGCGAACGGGTTCAATTGGACGATAAAATCCGGACGGCACGCGAGCTTGGATGCCTTACAGCAGCCAAGCACGCAGAGGTGGCATTGGCATGGATTTCGAAACACATTTTCGACAATCCTGGTGGAATCACTATGGGATTTTGCCTAAACAACCTCAACATTGGGGTTGTGGGTAAAGACCCTAGCGAGGTAATTTTAACCCCACCAGCTGAGGTTAGGGCCTTCATCCTGCCGGCTAAAACTGCCTACTGGGAGAGCTACCATGAAAATATTCGGCTCTTCCTTGGAGTCAGAAAGCCCCTTTTTTCTGGACAATATGTCCAATTGTCATTTGAAGACTTCGAATGACAAACACCACCTATCCCGAGAGCGATAAGCCCTCGGGATTTTCTTTATTTCAGTCGAAAACTCTCGGGTATGGAAGACTGAAAATCTTTGTTCTTCATCCTTCTTGTACAATAGTAAAGTAATAAATTTCCAATAACATCTTGCAATATTTTGTAAACTGTTGTATAATTTATATGGTTTACATATTTACTATATTAGGTCTCTATTTTCTAATTGAGACCAAGTAAGGAGGAAGATTAATGGAATCTACATTGAAGCAGTATTCTGAAAAGCGGAAGGCCCTTGAGTATTTGAAAGGATTTGAGTACGGCAAAAAGTTTGCCGTAAGGAACTCTGAAATCATCAAAAAAGTTCTCAAGGATTTCTTCAAGAAATCCGAAGTCGTAACCATTGAATTTGATTCTAAGTACACTAAACTTATGGTTTGTGTACCAGAACTCGATTTGAACTATTCATTTGAAACTCCAACCCAATTGAAGCACTCCAATGCTCAATTTGTTGCCGGGTATTGGGATGCTTACATCTCAGTACTTTCAGAACTCTTGAACATTCCTCTCAACACCGGACGCAATTGCGTAAAAGTCTATAGAACCTAAAGGTTCTGTTTCAAACCAGCCACTCTATTCTTAGAGTGGTTTTCTTGTGTAATAGGAAAGTAACAGATTTGCAACTTTTTATGTATTGATTTTCTTTCC
>CAVHNT010000034.1:0-12541 GCA_963637565.1 bacterium | reverse complement strand
AATTTTTGATTCTTTACATAGAAAGGATTGTGCTAGTTTACACAAACTTTTCTACGTACTCAATCAATAGTTTGGCTAGCTTTCTTGTTATCTTTCTACATTTTCTCTTTTTTGATTTAATGAACGGCGTTCATCGAATTCTCTTTTTAATGAATCAGAATCAACAAAAACAAGTGGAATTCCAAGTTCTTCTGATGTTTCTAATGCTTTAGATAAATTGTCTACTGCACTTGGTGTAAGTGTTCTACTTCCGAAATATAATATTCCTGATGGCTTAATATTAGCTCTATTTAAGTCCACTTCGTTGTTTGTTCTTCTTGTCATGCTACTAATTCCGTCTTCTAATTGCAATGTGGTCAACCCGGCACTACTTCTTTTAACATCGCGAATGTAGTCAAAGTGTAGTGTTGAAAGGGAATGGTTATTTATCTCTAGGTTATCTCTAGAACTTAATATAATGTCTTCTGGAGTTATGCCGTTTTTGTCGAAAATTAATGCAATACCTTCCTCATATTTTTTTATATCATTTGCATTTCTCATTTTCATTACCATTGTACAAAGAGGAACTTCGTTAGTGTTAATTGTAAGTGGTAATGAGATAGATGAATTAACAAGTTCTGTTATTTTTTTGCGTGCTATTTCGTCAAGAGTGTCCAGTTGATTTATTTTTGCTGGATTAGAGATGTTTGTGCAATAGTCTTTTGCTTGTTGATTGATGTATTCTTTATCTTTTTCGGGAATTAGAGCCATTATTTCTTTGTAAGCTTTACTCTCATCATACCTTTCATTTGTTTTTTCCCAAGATGAGGAAGTACTCGATACTACGTTATATAACTTTGTTATTAATTCTTTAAGTTGTGAATCGTCCATTGAATGTTCTAAGATGTTTTTCTCTATAGCTTTTTTAGAAATGTATAATGCCACACTCATATTTGATGCTTCTTTTTTATTAAACATATGTATAAGTGGACTTCCTAATTTTTCTAATGAATCTATAAGAACTCCATTTATATTCATTTTTGATTCTGGAGAAACAGTACTTTTAACTTCGATTGCTTGAATTTTTTCTGGATGTACTTCTGAGATGTTGTTTACTATGTCCTCACGATAAGTAACCTCATAATTTAAAACAGCATCATGAATGTTTTCGGCTAGTTCAGGATTACTTTTAAAAAGTGAGAGTAATTCTTTAGGCTTTGAAATATCTAGTTTAGATAGTGTATCTTTGCATTCCATTAATCTTGAAAGTTCATCTCCAGAAAATCTGCCTGAATTTATTAAATTTTCTAATTGCTTAACATATTCATTAGAGTGTTCAATCGATTCTAAGATATTACCATCTATATATGGTGCAAGTGCTCTGAAATCTTCTAGATTTTTAAGATAAATGCTAGTTGAGCCACAATTTAGTATCTTTTTATCTAATCCTAATTTTACATCATTGTTAATCATTTCTTGTTTATCTTTTAATTCCTCAAATGAATATGCTTTTGTAAGTCTACCAAATTCTAATTGTGCAAGTCTTTTTATAAAAACCGCATCAGGTGAATTGCTATTTAAGAGTGATTTGAATCCTTCTAATGTGTAATGTTCTTCTGATATTTGCGTCATATCATCATGCGAGAAAAAACCTTCATCACTTCTTAAATGCATTTCAAATATTGTTGGTATATATTTTTGAAATAAATTTTGTAAAGTATCCTTGTCTTTGGTTAAAGCAATGTTGACAAAATTGTCGTTTACAAGGGCAATGGCGGAATCTTTATCAAACCCAAAAGCAGTAGCAATTTTTTCGCTAATTTCAATATTAGAGTCATTGAAAATATCATCTGTTTGTTTTGCAAACAGGTTTGAAATTTCTTCATTAGATAGCCATTTGTTAAGATTTAGATATGCTTTTGATGCATCTAATTGTGTAATTCCACGAAGATTTAAATAACTTTGTATATTAGAAATGGTAGCTGTAATTTCTTGGCTTTTCATTCTTCTGTTAAACGAAAAACGCGAAAAGAGATTTGTATTATTACTTTGTTTATAAATTTCATATAATTCATTTAATTCTTTTCTGTTCATATTCAAGCCCTCCTTTTATATTTATATTATACGCTATTTTTATGCACTTGAAAAGAGTTGCTATAGTTAACGACTATTTTTAATCACTAAAAATATGTGTTTGCATATACTAAATAATACGATATAATCTAATGAGGCTAGCCAAAAATTAAGAAAGGAGTATATTTTTTTAGCGCATGGACAAAGAAATTTGTTGACGAGGATAGAACTTATCGAATAATCAGCGGATGGTTCTACGGCATATTACTGTCGTTAATTACTGGCAAAAACGTGTGGCAACACATGAACAAATACAGTATAAGTAATTGTTAGCCAAACTATATAAATGGGAGGTTAAATTAAATATGTGTGGAATTGTAGGTTATGTTGGCGAGAAAAAGGCTGAAAGTATTTTAATTTCTGGTTTAAAGAAGTTAGAGTACAGAGGATATGATTCTTGTGGTATCTCAACTATTGATGGAAATAATTTTGATACATATAAAACAACTAAGCGAATTGATAGTTTGGAAAAGATTTTAAAAAAAGAAGATGTGAATGGAACTATTGGTCTTGGACATACTAGATGGGCCACTCATGGAGGAGCAACAGAAGAAAATGCACATCCTCATAAAAGTAATTCTGGAAAGATTATGGTAGTACATAATGGAATAATTGAAAATTATTTAGCAATAAAAGAAATGCTGAAGGATAATGGATATACATTTTATTCTGAAACTGATACAGAGGTTATTCCTAATTTAATTGAGTATTATTATAATGGAAGTTTATTAAGTGCAGTAAAAAAAGCTACTGATTTGTTGGAAGGTAGTTATGCTCTAGGAATTATGTGTTTGGATGAACCAAATGAAATAATTGCAACCAAAAGAAATAGTCCTTTGATTATTGGAATTGGAAATAACGAAAATTTTATAGCATCAGATTTTTCTGCTATTTTGAAATATACAAATAAAATATGTGTGCTAGAAAATAATGAATTTGCTGTTGTTACTAGAAGTGTTGTTAGGGTTTATATTAATGATTTAGTAGAACGTGAATGTAAAGTAAAAAATATTGATTTAAAAGATGAAGATACCGAGAAAAATGGCTATGAACATTTTATGCAAAAAGAAATTAACGAAAATACTTTAACCATTAAAAATACGGTTAGTGAATATTTGAAAGATGATAAAATATCTTTTGATTTGAAATTGACTGATGATGATATATTAAAAATCAAACACATTAATATAATTGCTTGTGGCACTGCTATGCACGCAGGATTAAATGGAAAAAACATTATAGAGAAATTGACAAGAATACCAGTTACGGTTGAAGTTGCTTCTGAATTTAGGTATAAAAATCCTATACTTGATGTTGATGATCTTGCAATATTTATAAGTCAGTCTGGAGAGACAGCAGATACTATTGCAAGTATTGAATTAGTTAAAGAAAGAAATGTAAAATTTTTATCCATTGTAAATGTTAAAGAAAGTACAATTGATAGAATGAGTGATAATGTTATTTACACAAAAGCTGGTCCAGAAATAGCAGTTGCATCTACTAAAGCATATGTGGCCCAAGTTTGTGCAATAGATTTATTTGCTATATACATGGCACGTTTGTTAAAAAAAGTTGATGAAAATTATTTAAATGAAATAATTAGAGATTTGAAAAATATTCATGATAGGGTTCAAATAATTCTTGAAAAAGATGAAGAATATTTAGAATATGCAAAACTAATACAAAATGATAAAGATGTTTTTTATTTAGGAAGAGGTTTAGATTATTACACAGCGTTAGAAGGTTCTTTGAAATTAAAAGAAATTTCATATATACATTCTGAAGCGGTTCAATTTGGTGAATTAAAGCATGGTCCTATCGCTTTAATAGAAAAAGGGACTCATGCTATAGTACTTTGTACATCAGAAGAATTGATGGGAAAAGTTATTAGCAATGTAAAGGAAATAAAAGCTCGTGGTGCAAATGTTTTAGTAATAACAAATCAATCAGATTTTCCAGAGGAGATATGCGACGAAATTATTGAAATTCCAACAGTTAATGAATTGTTATCACCAATAGTTTCTGTTATTCCTTTGCAACTTATTGCGTATCATGTAACAGTGTTAAAAGGTTTGGATGTTGATAAACCAAGAAATTTAGCAAAGTCTGTAACTGTTGAATAGGAGGAAAATATGCATAACGTAAGGATTTGTGAATTATTTGATACAGATAAAACGATATCAAAAAAGATATTTGAGAATAAAGAATACCCATGGGAGGTACTTCCTTGCATAAAAGATTTTATTGTAGAATTGGGTAAAACCTTGCCAAAAGAAATTTATGCTGAAGTCAAAGAGAATGTTTGGATTGCTAAAAGTGCAAAAGTGTTTGATAGTGCATATGTTGCTGGCCCTTGTATAATAGATGAGAATGCTGAAGTAAGGCAATGTGCATTTATAAGGGGGAGTGCAATAATTGGTAAAAATGTTGTACTTGGAAATTCATGTGAAATAAAAAATGCAATTTTATTTGATAATGTTCAAGTTCCACATTTCAACTATGTTGGTGATTCTATATTAGGATACAAGGCTCACATGGGTGCTGGAAGTGTAACGAGCAACGTAAAAAGTGATAAAACTTTGGTTGTAATTAAAGATGAAAATGAGAGAATAGAAACTAATTTGAAAAAAGTTGGTGCTATGCTTGGAGATAATGTTGAAGTTGGATGCAATAGTGTTCTTTGTCCAGGTAGTGTAATAGGAAGAGGTACAACGATTTATCCACTTAGTATGGTAAGAGGTGTAGTAAAAGAAAACTCTATATTCAAGGGCAAAAATGATATAGTTGAAAGGAGATAAAAATGGGAAGATTATTTGGAACAGATGGAGTTAGAGGAATTGCAAATAAAGAATTAACACCAGAACTTGCAATGAATTTAGGCAGGGCTGCTGCGACTGTACTTGCGGTTAATAGCAGACGTAGACCATTGTTTGTGGTTGGTATGGATACCAGAATCTCATCAGAAATGTTATCTAATGCAATTACTGCAGGACTTTGTAGTGTTGGAGCGGATGTACTTATACTTGGAGTTGTACCAACACCAGCGGTTGCATATTTGATTGGTAAATATAAAGCAGATGCGGGAATTATGATTTCGGCTTCTCATAATTCTGCAGAATTTAATGGAATAAAAATGTTTAGTGGTGATGGTTATAAGTTACCGGATGTGCTAGAAGAACAAATCGAAGAAATTGTAATAAACGAAATTAAATCTTCTGAAACTTTAATTGGTGGAGATGTTGGAAAAGTTACATATATGAATTCTGCAATAAAAGATTACATTGACCATTTGAAGAGTACAGTTCCTAATTCATTAGATGGCTTAAGGATTGCGGTTGATTGTGCAAATGGTTCAGCAAGTGCTGTAGCAAAAGAACTAATGAAACAACTAGGTGCAAATGCGACAATTTTATATGATAAGCCAGATGGAATAAATATAAATGAGGATTGTGGTTCTACACATATAGAAAATTTATCAAAATATGTGATTGAAAATAAAATGGATTTAGGCGTTGCATTTGATGGAGATGCAGATAGATGTTTGTGTGTTGATGAAAACGGCGAGCTTATTGATGGTGATCAAGTTATGGCTATTTGTTCTTTAGATATGAAAGAAAGAGGCAGACTTGCTAAAAACACAGTAATAGGTACTATACTAACAAATTTGGGATTTATAAAATATTGTGAAGCAAACGGAATTAATTTTATTGCTACAAAAGTTGGAGATAAATTTGTTCTTGAAGAGATGTTACTTGAAGAGTATAACTTTGGTGGAGAGCAATCAGGTCATGTTATATTTAGAGATTTTGCAACAACTGGCGACGGCGAACTTACAGCAATTCAATTATTAAGTCTAGTAAAAAGAAGTGGTAAGAAATTATCTGAGTTATCTAAAGTAATGAAAAAGTATCCACAAGTTTCAATCAATGTTAATGTTACGAATGATGGAAAAGTAAAATTTTATACTAATACTGCTGTTAAAAAATCAATAGAAACAGCAAAAGAAGAACTAGGAGATAAGGGAAGAATTGTGGTAAGACCTTCAGGAACTGAGCCGAAGATAAGAGTGATGGTTGAATGTAATGATGAAGAACTTATGAATAAAATTGCAAATGAGGTTGCAAAAATAGTAAAAAACGAGTTGGCTTAAACTTATATAAAAAGTATTATAGGGAGAAAAAAATGAAGTTGATAATTAAATCAAGGCAAGATTATGGAACTTTTACAGAAGAGCATGATGAGGTGTTTGAGTGTACTAAAAAAGAATTAGATGAAGGCATCATAATAGAATTTGAAAATAGAAATATACAGATAACAGATAAAAAAATAATATATTCACGTGGCGAAAATAAAATGAGAATAGAAGAAGGGACAATCACAGAGTGTGATTTCAATACAGAACATGGACTTATGGTGCTTGATATAGAGGGGCTATCTGTTGAAAAGACAGGCGATATTACAGGTACACTAGTAAAAGCTCAATACAAAATTAAAATAGGTGGCGTTGAACCATATACTAACGAAATAGAAATAATAGTTGAATAAATGTTTAAATTAACAGGTTTTATTAGAAATAAACTTATTAAAAAGTTATACTAAAATTATTTAATTTATGCAAAAGCTCTTCTTCTTTTTATTTGAAAATTCTAAAGGGTAGAGAGAATGAAAATCAAAGATATTCCTCTTTTTTAAACAAATATTTTGATTAAATTCGTCGTTGCAGTGGTGTAATATGTTTGTTATAATGAGTCTTGAGTGTAGTACAAGAGGCTATGCTGAAACAAAAAGGGAGGTTTTTATATGTCAAATGAATGCTGCTCTGGAGCTTGCCATGATGAAAATTTAGAAAAAATCAGAAAAGTGATTAAAGAATGTAATGGGGATAAAAGCCAGTTAATTCATGTTTTGAATGAAGTTCAAGAACTATATGGATATGTTCCAACACATGTACAAAAGGTAATATCAGATGAATTAGGTATTCCTATGGCTGAAATTTATGGTGTAATTACATTTTACAGTAGATTCTCATTGGAACCAAAAGGAAAATATAGCATAAGTGTATGTCTTGGAACTGCTTGCTATGTTAAAGGTTCACAAGCTGTATTGGATAAAATAAAGGAGCTTTTAAAGATAGATGTTGGAGAAGTAACTGCAGATGGAAAGTTTTCAATAGAACCAACTAGATGTGTTGGTGCATGTGGCCTTGCACCAGTAATGACAATAAACGGAGAAGTTTATGGAAATATGGATCCTAGCAAAGTCGCAGATGTTCTTGCTAAGTATGAATAACAAATGCGAGGATTTATAGTTTTGAAAATTACTTGTTTATCAATGCTTAGTAATGGAAAAATAAAGAGAGTGAGGTTTTTGTATGAAAACAATAGAAGAGTTGAATGCTATTAGAGAAAAAACATTTAACGAAATAAAACTACGAAAAGACAGAAATTACCCTGGAAAGGAAAAACATATATTAGTTTGTGGTGGTACTGGATGTACTTCATCACATTCACATGAAATTATAGAAAATTTGGAAGCAGCATTAAAAGAAAATAATGTTGAAAATGTAAGAGTTATCAGAACAGGATGTTTTGGTCTTTGTGCTAGAGGTCCAATAGTTGTTGTAAGACCAGAGGACACATTTTATGCAATGGCAAAACCAGAAGATGCAAAAGAAATAATTGAAAAACATATTATGAACGGAGAAATAGTAGAAAGATTACTTTGTAAAGATGTTGATGGAACAGACGTAAAAAGCCTTGATGATTTGAATTTTTATAAAAAACAGCACAGAGTTGTTCTTAAAAATTGTGGATTAATAGACCCTGAAAATATTGATGAATACTTAGCTTTTGATGGATATAAAGCATTGGAGAAAGTGTTAACATCTATGACACCAGAAGATGTAATAAAAGAAGTTTCTGATTCTGGACTTAGAGGTCGTGGTGGTGCTGGTTTCCCAACGGGTAGAAAGTGGCAATTCGCAAAAGCTTCTGAAGCAGCTCAAAAATATGTTGCTTGTAATGCAGATGAGGGAGACCCAGGTGCATTTATGGACAGAAGTGTTTTGGAAGGAGATCCACACACCATAATTGAAGCTATGGCTATCGCTGCATACGCGATAGGAGCAGATAAAGGATATGTTTATGTTAGAGCTGAATATCCAATAGCTGTAAAAAGACTCCAAAAGGCTATTGACCAAGCAAGAGAGTATGGTTTACTTGGTGAAAATATAATGGAAAAGAATTTTAATTTTGATTTAGAAATTAGATTAGGTGCGGGGGCGTTTGTTTGTGGAGAAGAAACGGCACTTATGGAATCTGTTGAAGGCAGAAGAGGAGAACCAAGACCAAGACCACCATTTCCAGCTGTAAAAGGTTTGTTTGGTAAGCCAACATTATTAAACAATGTTGAAACTTATGCAAATATTACTCAAATTATTTTGAATGGTGCTGAATGGTTTTCTAGCATAGGAACGGAAAAATCTAAAGGTACAAAAGTATTTGCTTTAGGTGGAAATATCAACAATGTTGGACTTGTTGAAGTACCAATGGGTATAACTTTAAGAGAAATCGTTTATGATATTGGTGGAGGCATACCAAATGGTAAAAAGTTTAAAGCTGCACAAACAGGTGGACCTTCAGGTGGTTGCATTCCAATACAAAATTTAGATACTCCAATAGATTATGAAAGTTTAAATGCAATAGGTTCTATGATGGGTTCTGGTGGACTTATAATAATGGATGATTCGACTTGTATGGTTAATCTAGCAAGATTCTTCTTAGATTTTACTGTTGATGAATCTTGTGGAAAATGTCCACCATGTAGAATTGGAACAAAGAGAATGTTAGAAATATTAGAAAGAATAGTTAAAGGAAAAGGTCAAGATGGAGACATAGAAAAGCTTGAAAAGTTAGCTATGAATATTAAACGTTCTTCACTTTGCGGACTTGGTCAAACAGCACCTAACCCTGTACTTAGTACTTTAAAGTATTATAGAGATGAATATGAAGCTCATATAAAAGATAAGAGATGCCCTGCAGGAGAATGTAAGGCTATGACAAAAGTAGTAATAGATAAATCTCTATGTAAAGGATGTAGTGCGTGTTCAAGAAGATGCCCAGTAAATGCTATCCATGGAGAAATTAAATCACCTTTTGAAATAGATCAAGATAAATGTATTAAATGTGGTGTATGTATTGCAACCTGCCCATTTAAAGCTATTTCAAGAAAATAATTATTAAGATAATATAAAGGGAGTGAAACAAATGGATAAAGTAAAGATTACGATTGATGGAATAGGAATGGAAGTTCCAAAAACATATACTGTGCTAGATGCTGCGAGAAGTGCAGGAATAGATATTCCGACTCTATGTCATTTAAAAGAGATAAATGAGATTGGTGCATGTAGAATGTGCATTGTTGAAGTTGAAGGTGCACGAGGCTTTGTAACATCTTGTGTAATGCCAGTGAGTGAAGGAATGGTTGTTAGAACAAATACAAAAGCAATTAGAGATGCTAGAAAAGTAACTCTTGAATTATTACTTTCAAACCATGTTAAAGAATGTTTAACTTGTGTTAGAAGTGGTAATTGCGAACTTCAAACACTTGCAAAAAAATTGAATGTCCAAGGAATAGAATTTGAGGGAGAAATGTCTAATAGAGAAATTGATGAGCTTTCTCCATCAATTGTTAGAGACAATAGTAAATGTATTTTATGTAAAAGATGTGTTGCTGTTTGTAAAAAAGTTCAAGAGGTTGGTGCTATAGATACAATAAATAGAGGATTTAAATCTAAAATAGGAACAGCTTGCAATAAATCTTTAAATGATGTTCCTTGTTCACTTTGTGGTCAATGTATTCAAGCGTGTCCAACAGGTGCATTAAGAGAAAAAGACGCAACTAAAAAAGTTTGGGATGCACTTGCTAATCCAGAGCTTACAGTTGTAGTTCAAACTGCACCTGCGATTAGAGCTGCGATTGGAGAAGAGTTTGGAATGCAAATAGGAACACTTGCAACAGGTAAGATGGTTGCTGGATTAAAAAGATTAGGTTTTGATAAAGTATTTGATACTGATACTGGTGCAGACCTTACAATCATGGAAGAGGGAACAGAGTTAATTGATAGAATACAAAATGGAGGAGTTCTTCCAATGATTACATCTTGTAGTCCAGGCTGGGTTCGATTTGCAGAAAACTCATATCCAGATTTGTTACCACACTTATCTTCTGCAAAATCACCACATCAAATGTTTGGAGCAATATTGAAGAGCTACTATGCTGAAAAAATTAATGTTGAGCCTGACAGAATGTTTGTTGTTTCTGTAATGCCATGTGTTGCTAAAAAAGCTGAATCAGAAAGAGAAGAAATGCAAGTTAACGGATTAAGAGATGTTGATGCTGTTTTAACCACAAGAGAAGCAGCAAGAATGATGAAAGAGGCAGGTATAGATTTAGCAAACTTAAAGGATGAATCTTTTGATGATCCAATGGGAGAAGCAACTGGTGCAGGTGTCATATTTGGAACAACAGGTGGAGTTATGGAAGCTGCTCTTCGTACGGTTAAAGAGATTTTAACTGGTGAAAAATTAGATAAAATCGAATTTGAAGAGGTTCGTGGAGAAAAAGGAATAAAAGAAGCTATAATAAAGATTGGCGATAAAGATATAAAAATTGCAGTTGCAAACGGATTAGGTAATGCCAAAAAGATCATGGAAATGATTAGAAAAGGTGATTGTCCATATCATTTTGTCGAAATAATGGCATGCCCTGGTGGCTGTGTAATGGGTGGTGGACAACCTATATGTGATGCAAAGACCAGAGCGACAGTAGATGTTAGAAAATTAAGAGCGGAAGCTCTATACAAAGCAGACGAGGAATTAAAGATTAGAAAATCTCATGAAAACCCTGTAATTAAAAAACTTTATGAAGAATACCTTGAAAAGCCAGGTAGTCACCGTGCACACGAGTTATTGCACACAACATATCATGCAAGAAAGTATTTTGAAGAATAAAAAATAGCTACCACTTTTTTCTTGTTTTTTTGTATTATTAGCAGAATGATGGTAATAATACAAATTAGAAAAAAGTGGAGGTGCTTTATAAATGAAATGGTTTAAAAATCATAAATCAGAAATATTAGTTGGTGGTGGAGCTTTGGTAGCTGGTGTACTTTCTTTTTTTATAACACTTAGCGTGTATCCAAGTATTAAAAATAATAATTTGAAAAATAGTGAAAACATTAAAGTAAATAAGGAAAATAAAGTTATACAAAATGAAAATAAAATTAATAATGAAGATAAAGTAATTGCTAAGAATAGTATTTCGGAAATATATTTTGAAGATGATAATTTGATAAATAATGAATTATCGAATACACAAAACGTTATTGAGTCAATTCAAAATGAATCAAATTCAAATGATGACATAACACATACACATGAGATAGAGGACATTATTGACGAACGATTAAATGATGACGTGGATAATAATGAAGAGATAAAAGTTGCTGAGAATATAGAAAATACAAACTCAGAATCTTCAGGAAAATTGGTAGAAGCTATTGCAATAAATAAAAATGAAAAAATAGAATTTGATTTGCCTATTAGTGGAGATATTATTACAGAGTTTGCAAAAGATAAGTTAGTGTTTTCGGAGACATTAAATGAATGGATAACTCATGATGGAGTTGATATATTAGGTGAAGTTGCAAGCCCAGTAAAAGTTGCATACGACGGTGTTGTTGAAAGTGTAAAAATGGATCCTAGATATGGTAATACAATAATTGTAAAGCATAAAGACGATTACAAGACTATATATTCAAATTTATCTACATTAGATTTAGTTTATGTTGGCAAAAAGCTAAAACAAGGTGATATTATTTCTGGTGTGGGAGAAGGTTTTGGATTTGAAAGCAAAGAAGGAGCACATGTTCATTACGAGGTAATAAAGGGTAATGAAAATATAAATCCACTTGAGTATTAAAGCTTGACTGTATATAAAAATATTAAATGATAGGCATTTGACAATATAGAATCATTCAAATTAAAGAAATGTAATAGATATAAATAAGAAAAAAGAGTATAAAATTTTGTTAGAGGTTTTATACCCTTTTTTTGTACCTTTTCGTAGCGGAACACAGCGTGTTCCATAAACCAATTTGTGCAGTGCTATTTTAAATTTTTGCTTGAAAATGATATTTAGTATGATAAAATAAATGTAATTAAAAAGAAAATAAAAAGGAGAGATAGAAAATATGAACAAGACACTTGAAACCGTTGGGGCTGTACACACACACACACAACCCATTTTTTAAGAGATAAAAAGGGAATATCATTAATAGCGTTAGTGATAACAATTATAGTTGTAATAATATTAGCAGCGATTGCATTTAATAGTTCAACGAGCACAATTGGAAAAGCGAACTATTCAA
>CAVHNT010000033.1:3680-34181 GCA_963637565.1 bacterium | reverse complement strand
ATGAACTACATAGACTATGTGAAAAGCTATATTCAAATACAGACAAGGGATTGGTAGCAAGAAGTATGACAATAGAAGATTTGAATGAAGCAACAGGATACATAGAACCAACAAACAACGTAAGATATGCATGGTATCCAGCAGATACACCAGATGATGAATTAAAAGATGTAGAAGCAGGAGGAAAGGTATACACGGCCAAAAAGCATGGAGCGGGAGTAACTAAACCAAGATTTTATACATGGGATGATGCAAGTGGGGTAACGCATACAGCAGCAAATGAGAATGATTATAAAGAGTTAAAGAGTGCAAATGAACCAGTATTAACATCAAAAACATGGTATACTTATAACCCTGGAGCAGGTAATTCAACAATAAGCAGTATACTAGGAGCGAACGTTGGCTGGCTGGCTTCGCCGTGCGTTGACATATGGTCAACTAGTGAGTATGCTTACTTCAGTATGCGTTATGCGTATTCTGGTCCTACGAACGGTAGTGCCCTGTGCTATACTGCTGGAACAAATGCCCCGGCGTATGGTCTTCGCCCTGTAGTACAATTTAGTGCAAAATTATTAGATATATCTGATACAAGCAAAACAGGCACAGAAACAGCACCATGGGAGATTAAATAAGGTTTTATTTAAAATTTATTGATATAAAAATCAAGTGTTAAAAATAGAAATAAAAGGAGTACAATTCTTCTGCTTAGCCAGAGAATCTGTACTTTTTTGTTTATGTATTATTTTTCCCTTTAGTAGAATACTTACAATACCCACTTAAATTCTAATTCCTATTGACAAAGTATGAATTGGAAACTATAATTACTACTGGAATACTATGAAATAAAAAGTAAGGAGATATTATGAGTAGTTTATTAGAGATAAAAGACTTGCATGCTGTTGCAGGAGAAAAAGAAATTTTGAATGGACTTAATTTGAATGTTAATAAAGGCGAAGTTCATGTTATTATGGGACCAAATGGTGCGGGTAAATCCACTTTAGCTAATGTTATTTTAAATAATCCAGAGTATAGAAAAACTTATGGAAGTGTAACTTTTGATGGGGAAGACATTACTAATCTTTCAACCGACAAAATTGCTAAAAAAGGTATTTTTATGTCGTTTCAGTCACCAGAAGAAATTCCTGGAATATCTACATTTAACTTTCTAAAAGTTGCTAAGAACAAAATTGAAGAAAAGCCTATTAAAGTTTTTGAACTTAAAGATACTGTGAAAAAGTACATGGAAGAATTGAATATGAGTTCAAAACTTATTGATAGAAATTTAAATGTTGGCTTTTCTGGTGGTGAAAAAAAGAAAAATGAGATTTTACAAATGCTTGTTTTAAATCCAAAGCTTGCGATTTTAGATGAAACAGATTCTGGACTTGATGTTGATGCTGTAAAAGCTGTTTCTAAAGGTATTGAAATGTATAAATCATCAGATAATGCTGTTGTTATTATCACACATAATATGAAAATTTTAGAGAGCTTAGATGTTGATTATGTGCATATTCTTGTTGATGGCAAGATTGTAAAAACTGGTACTGCTGAACTTGCAAATGAAATTGAAGAAAATGGTTTTGGAAAATACAAGAAGGCAGGTATTTAGTATGAAAACGAATGTACAAGAAGTAAATAGAAATATTTATGATTTTAAAAATAAAGATGAGTACGAGTTTAAGATGAAAAAAGGTTTAAATAAGGAGATTGTTGAAGAAATTTCAAAACAAAAAAATGATCCTGAGTGGATGAGAAAGATTCGTCTTGATGCTTTGGAAATGTATGAGAAACTTGAACTTCCAACTTGGGGACCTGACCTTTCTGAACTTAACATGGATGAAATTGCAACTTATGTTAAACCTAAGTCTAAGCTTAATTCTAGTTGGGATGATGTCCCAGAAGACATCAAGGATACTTTTGACAAGCTAGGAATACCAGATGCAGAAAAGAAATCTTTGGGCGGTGTTGGTGCACAGTATGATTCAGAAGTTGTTTATCATAGTATGAAAGAGGATTTACTTAAACAAGGCGTGATATATACAGATATGGAAACTGCTGTTAAAGAATATCCTGATATTGTTAAAGAGTATTTTATGAAGTGTGTGCCTATAAGTGATCATAAATTTGTTGCATTACATGCTGCAGTTTGGTCTGGCGGATCTTTTGTATATGTACCAAAGGGAGTTAAACTAGATATCCCGCTACAATCATACTTTAGGTTAAATTCACCAGAATCTGGTCAATTTGAACACACTTTAATAATTGTAGATGAAGGAGCAACTCTTCATTTTATAGAGGGATGTTCGGCTCCTAAGTATAATAAAGTTAATTTGCATGCTGGTTGTGTTGAATTATATGTTAAAGATAATGCATATTTAAGATATTCAACAATAGAAAATTGGTCAAAGAACATGATGAATTTAAATACCAAAAAAGCCATTGTTGGTAAAAATGCTCAAATTGATTGGGTTACGGGTTCTTTCGGCTCTAAAGTTTCTATGCTATATCCTATGAGCATTTTAAATGGCGAAGGTGCAAAAACAGAATATACAGGAATCACATTTGCAGGAAAAGGTCAAAATTTAGATACAGGTTTTAAAGTTGTTCATAATGCACCTAATACATCATCAGTTGTTAATTCAAAATCTATATCTAAAAATGGCGGTGCTTGTACTTATAGAGCATTGGTAAGAATAAATGAAAACGCAGTTAATTCTAAATGTAGCGTGAGCTGTGAATCTTTGATGCTCGATGATTTTTCACGTTCTGATACTATTCCTGTAAATGATATTAGAACTGATGAAGTGGAATTTTCTCATGAAGCCAAAATTGGAAAGATAAGCGATAAAGAAATCTTTTATTTGATGAGTAGGGGGCTAACTGAAGAAGATGCAAAAGCTATGATAGTTAGAGGCTTTGCATACCCTGTTTCTAAAGAACTTCCTGTTGAATATGCTGTTGAAATGAATAACTTAATAAATCTTGAATTAGAAGGGAGCATAGGATAAGTATGGAATTAAATAATACACCAGTTAGAACATCTAAAAATTTTAATATAAATAATATAAAACTAGATTTTGAAATTCCACAAAATGTTAATACTTTTAATAATATAGAATTATCTTGTGAGAACTCTTCTATGGATGAAGATTTAAGCTTTGTTTATGGTGTTGGACTTGGTTTTAAAAATTCAAATCATAAGGTTAATATTAATTTAAAAGATGGCGATAATATAAAAGTTGTTTATACTTTTGATGATGATAATTTGAATTTAGTTAATGAGCTTTTGGTACATGCAAGTGGTAAATCAACACTTACTATTGTGTATAATTCCAAGACTATGAAACATTGTTTTCATAATGGTGGGTTGAAATTAATTGCTAATGATGATGCAATGGTTAGTGTTAATGTGATAAATTTTTTGAATGAAGATTCTGATAATTTTGAAAGTATTGAAAATGCGATTGGTAAAAATTCAAAAGTTAATTATACCATTATTGACCTTGGTGGAAAAAATAGTGTTACTAATTATTATGCTGATATTAAAGGCGAATGTGCTGAAAATGATTTGAAGACTATTTACTTAGGAACTGATAATCAATTAAAAGACATTAATTATATAGCAGAACTTAGAGGAAGAAAAACTAATATTGATATTGATGTACAAGGTGCTTTAACTGGAAAAGCTAAAAAGAATTTCAAAGGCACTATTGATTTTAAGAGCGGTTGTAAAAAATCAAAAGGTAATGAAAATGAATTTTGCATGTTGCTATCTGACAAAGCGAAATCTATTGCATTACCAATGCTTTTATGCAGTGAAGATGACGTAGAAGGAAATCATTCAACGGCTTCTGGCAAAATTGATAATAAGATTTTATTTTATATTATGAGCAGAGGAATAAGCTACAAAGAAGCTGTAAAATTACTTGTAAAGTCTAACTTTACAACAATTATAGATAGAATTTCTGATGAAATTTTAAAAGAAGATGTAATCAGAAAGATTGATGAAAAATTAGATTAGAAAGGCAATAAAATGAACGTAGAAGAGATTAAAAAAGATTTTCAAATTTTTAATAATAGAGATGTTGTTTATTTAGATAGTGGAGCTACAACTCAAAAGCCACAATGTGTTATTGATGCTGTTGATAAGTTTTATGAAAACAACAATGCTAATCCACATAGGGGAGCGTACTCATTGAGTATTGAAGCTACAGAGGTATATGAAAGCACTAGAAGAAAGATTGCAAAATTTATAAATGCAAAGTCTCCCGAAGAAATAATTTTTACAAAAAATGCAAGCGAAAGTTTAAATTTAGTAGCGTATTCTTATGGATTAGATAACTTAAATGAAAATGATGAAGTGGTGTTATCAATTATGGAACATCATTCTAATTTGGTTCCATGGCAAATGGTAACTAAAAAAACAAAGAGCAATTTAAAATATATGTATATAAATGATGAATTTGAACTTTCAGATGATGAGATTGAGTCTAAGATAACAGATAAAACAAAGATTGTTGCTATAACGCATGTTTCGAATGTTTTGGGTACTATCAATAATGTTAAAGAAATAATCAAGTATGCACATAAAAAAGGTGCAAAAGTTTTACTTGATGCTTCTCAAAGCATACCTCATATGAAAGTGGATGTTCAAGATTTAGATGCTGATTTTGTTGTTTTCTCTGGACATAAAATGCTTGCACCTCTTGGGATTGGAGTGCTATACGCTAAAAAAGAGATATTAAATAAAATGAATCCTTTCCTAATGGGCGGAGATATGATAGAATACGTCTATGAGCAAGAAACAACTTTTGCTCCACTTCCAAATAAATTTGAAGCTGGTACGCAAAATGTTGGTGGAGTGGTTGGATTAGGTGCAGCTATAGATTATATAGAAAAGATTGGATATGATGAAATTCAAAGACATGAAAATGAAATTGTTGGATACGCAATTGACGAACTTTCAAAATTGGATTATTTAACTTTGTATATTACTCCAAATAGAAAGAATCATTCATCTGCTATTTCTTTTAATATAAAAGGCGTGCATCCACATGATGTGGCTAGCATATTGGACTCTGAAAATGTTTGCGTACGTTCTGGTAATCATTGTGCACAGCCACTTATGAGATTTTTAGGAATAGATTCTACTTGTAGGGCAAGTTTTTACTTTTACAATACTAAGGAAGATGTAAATAGGCTTGTTAAAGCATTAAATAAAGCGTATAATATGTTCAAAAGGTATATAAAAAAATAGAGGAAAGGCAAAATTTATGGATGATCTTAATGATGTATACAATGATTTGATAATGGAGCATAGCATGAATTCTTATAACAAACATGAACTTGAGGGTGCTACCTGTTGCAAGATGGGACACAATCCAAATTGTGGTGATGAAATTAAATTAGAGATAAAGATAGATGGCGAGACAATACAAGATTTATCTTTTACAGGACATGGATGTGCGATTTCCCAAGCTTCTACATCTATAATGATTGATACATTGCGTGGAAAAAAGATATCGGAAGCAAAGTCTATTGTCAAAACATTTATTGAGATGATAAAGCGAGAAACAACAGATGAAAATGAATTAAAGAAATTAGAGGATGCAATTGCTTTTAAAAATATATCAAATATGCCTGCAAGAGTTAAATGTGCACTTTTAGCTTGGCATACAATTGAAGAAATGCTTCCTGGAAATGAGGAAAACACTGATGGAAAATAAAAGAGTAATGATTGGAATGAGTGGTGGAGTTGATAGTTCTGTTGCGGCACTTTTACTAAAAAATGAAAGTTATGAAGTAATTGGGGCGACCTTGGAATTATTCGCTGGAAGTAGTTGCTGTAACATTGATACATATATAGATGCTAAAAATGTATGTAATCAACTTGGTATACCTCATTTCACTTTTAATTACAAAGACGAATTTAGGGAGCATGTAATTAATGATTTTATATCTTGTTATGCAAATTGCAAAACTCCTAATCCTTGTATAGAATGTAACAAATATATGAAGTTTGGTTTCATGTATGAAAAAGCAAAAGAGTTAGGCTGTAATTATATTGCAACAGGTCACTATGCAAAGACAGAATATAGTGAAAAGTATGGTAGATGGATATTAAAAAAGTCTAAATCATTAAAAAAAGATCAAAGTTATGTTTTATGGAATATACCAAAAGAATTGATTGAGCATGTACTATTTCCATTAGCTGATTATGAAGAAAAAGAAGAAATAAGAAAAATTGCTCGTGACAATAATTTGAAGGTTGCCAACAAACCAGATAGTGAGGATATTTGTTTTGTTCCTGACGGCAATTATAAAAAGTTTTTAGAAAATAATTCTAACATAAAACCACTAGAGGGCAATATTGTAGATATCAAGGAAAATATACTAGGAAAACATACAGGATTATATAATTACACAATCGGTCAAAGAAAAGGGCTTGGAATTTCGAATCCAGTTCCGCTTTTTGTGGTTGGATTTAACAGGAAAAAAAATGAAGTTATAGTTGGAGAAGAGAAAGATTTGTATAAAAGTGAAATTGAAGTTGATGAGATTAACTTGATTTTGGTTGATGAAATTAAAGACTGGATGGATGTGGAGGTTAAGACTAGATATTCATCAAAAGTTGCGAAGGCAAAAATAAAACAAGAAGATAATAAAATAAAAGTTAAGTTCGAAGAACCACAAAGGGCAGTAACTCCAGGACAATCGGCAGTGTTTTATATTGACGATATAGTACTTGGCGGAGGAAAAATACAATAGAAAAAGGAGAATGAAAATGAAAAAATCAACCACGATTGAAAAGGTAATATTAATTGTTTTAATCTTAGGAGTGATTGCGTATTTGATATATCAACACTTTGCAGAACAAAAAGGTTTCACTTTTGGAATTCCACCAACAATAAATGTTGAAGGAACGGATATTGTTGTTGGAAACACCCATGTTAAAGAACTAGTAGAAGAAGGGGCTTCGATAGGATACACAATCGAAGAAATGCCTGGATATTATATTGTGAGTAAATTAGATGAAGAAGTTGAAGCCAATACAAATATTACAAACATATTAATCGAAAGTGGAGACATGCCAATCGCTAGTGCATATATTGCAAATGAATCAAATAAGAAGTGCAACATACAGGATACATCAATATCATATCTTAAAGTTAATTTAGAGGAAGACTATATTAAGGCTACTTATAACGGAAGAGTCTTGAATGATATGAAATATGATTCATCTGACGAATTTTTTAAAGGATTTGAAGAGTATCAAGATGGTAGTGTCATAAATAAGATAAAAACTTCAGAAAAAAGATATGTTGTTGTGATGGATTATGATAAAGAATCAAAAATTCTTAATTCTATAACAATTTCATTGTATGAACAATTTACGCAGAATATATAAAGTATCTTGCAAAGTAGTTTTTGTAAAGACTTTGTTGTTTGAAAAACAAAAGCATCTCATTGAAATAGTCATATGTTTTAGTTATTATATGACATTCTGATAAATGAGATGCTTTTTGCACGATAGGGGGATTTCTTAATCTTTCTCAAAAATTAATAATGTTTTTTCATGTGATTCTTTTTTTATTTGTTCTGGATTAGCAATAATGCTAATAATTTTTTCTTTGCTATCTAAACATTCTTCACAACCATCTGAATAAGCTAAGATATATTTTACACTAGTTAGTGGAAATTTTGAAATTTTAACAAAAGGTAATGCCGTTTTTTCACCGGTTAATACTCCAAAAGAATATTCTCCATTTTTAAATCTTTGAACATTGTTTCTTATGTTTTTTCTATAATATTTTCTATATTTTGGGTTTTCCCATTTCCATTCATTTTTATATAAATCTATAAATTTTTTTGGCTCTTCATAAGGCAAAAAATCGTGATTTAAGTTTCCAGTGTCAAAAGTTGTGTTAAAGTTATTGTCCAGCAATTTTATCCTACAATCTCCAATTGAAAAATAATACAAATAATCATCAGTAATTATTCCTCCAACGGCAACGCATCCATATAAATCTTCTTTTACATAATCTATATCAGTTCTGTTTTTATTGATTTCCCAGATATCATCATTGATTTTTTTCAATATTTCCATGACTGAACTTTCAGAAATTTTATCAATAGATGATGCATATTTTATAAAGCTTGTTGCACATATTGTAGATGCAAGTGTAGCTCCACTAGGATTTGGGTATTTGTCTACTACAGCTTGGGCGTCTTCTTTTGTTAATGGATACTTTAATGATGTGCCATCTGTTAAATCCCTTGTTACACCATCTGCTACGCAAAACAAATTTCTTGTGGTGGCAAAATAATCTTCAGTTACGGCTTTTATATTATTTTCTCTCATAGCTGCAAAATCGTAAGTGTTTGCAAATTTTAAACTATACATATTAAATCTCCTTGGTCTTTTACACAATAGGAAAGCGACGAATTTGCAATTTTCTTTCCTAAAAACTTTAACTTATGTGAGAGTTTTTTTCAGTCGAAAACTCTCGAGGGACGAAAGAATGAAAATCGAAGATTTTCATCTTTCTTGTTGTAGACATTATACCATAAATGTTTAATTTATACAAAAAGAGATGTCCTTTGATTACATAATACTAAAAATCTTGTAATTTCTAATTTTTTATATGTTTTTATTTCTTTTTATGATATAATCCATTAGGGGAGGTAGAATATGCCAAGATATGAATTACTTGATGAAATAGAAAAATACGGAAGAGACAATAAAATCCCAATATTATTAGACGATTCTCTAGAATTTATTTCAAACATTTTAAAGAACGTTAAGCCGTATAGAGTGCTTGAAATAGGTACTGCAATAGGATTTTCATCTATATGCTTCTCAAAGTATTTAGCTGAAGGAGGAAGAATTGATACAATTGAAATTGAAAGCTTAAGAGTTGAACAAGCATTAGAAAATATTAAAAGAGTTGGGGTTGAAGACAAAATTAGAGTACTTGAAGGAGATGCTCTTGACATTTTGCCATACCTTAATGAAAAATATGATGTTGTTTTTATAGATGCGTCAAAGGGAAAATATATAGAGTTTTTTGAACATGCCTTGAGACTTTGTAAAGTTGGTGGCTACATACTTGCTGATAACGTGCTCTATAAAGGTATGGTTATGAGTGATTATAATAAACATAAACAAAGAACAGCAGTTAACAAACTTAGAAATTTTATAGATATAGTTATGGAAAATAAGAATCTTGATTCATCTCTACATGATATTGGAGACGGATTAATGGTTTGTAAAGTTATAAAAAATTAGGAGGAGATATAATGAAGAAACCAGAGTTGCTTGCACCAGCTGGAACTTTTGAAAAGGCAAAGATAGCATTTTTGTATGGTGCTGATGCTGTATATGCAGGTACTACAAAGCTTTCTCTTAGAACAAGAACATCAATGCAATTTGATGATCTTGTAAATACTGTAAAACTAGCACATTCACTTAACAAAAAGGTATATGTTGCAATGAACATATATGCAAGAGATAGTGAATATGAACTTATAAAACAAGAAGCTAAATATTTAGACGAAATTGGTGTTGATGGCATAATAATTTCGGATGGTGGTATTGTAGATGTTGTAAAAGAATATGCACCAAATACAGAGATACATATAAGCACCCAAGCTAATGTTACAAGTTTGCATGCTTGTAATTTTTGGTATAAGAATGGTGCAAGAAGAATTATTCTAGCAAGAGAATTAAGTAAAGATGAGATAAAATATATTACAGACAATAAGCCAAACGGTTTAGATATAGAAATGTTTGTGCATGGAGCAATATGTTATAGTTATTCTGGCAGATGTTATATGAGTGACTACATGGCAGGAAGAAGTGCAAACCATGGAGATTGTGCTCAGCCTTGTAGATGGGCATACAATGTATATGCTGAAGAAGTTAATAATCCAGGTAAATTAATGCCAATAGAATACGACGAAAAGGGAACTTATATATTCTCTTCGAAGGATATGTGTTTGGTAAAAGAAATTCCAGAATTGTTTAATATAAATGTAGATAGCTTGAAAATAGAAGGAAGATTAAAAACTGAATTTTATCTTGCAAATGTTGTTCATGCATATAGACATGCTTTAGATGATTATGAAAAGAATCCTGATAGCTGGGATTATGAAAAATATTTTGCTGAACTTGATAAGGCAAGAACAAGAGGTACTACAACGTTTTACTTTAATGATAAAGAAAACAAAGACACTCAAGATTATGAAGGAAAACAATATAACCCTAACTATGAATTTGCTGGTATGGTTGTATCAACAGATATTACAGGAATGTCAACAATCGAGATAAGAAATAAATTATCTGTTGGAGATGAATTGGAAATTATTTTGCCAGATAAATTAGAGCCTGCCACGATGACAATTGATAAATTGTATGATGTTGAAACTGGTGAAGAAATTGATACTGTAAATCCAGGTGTTAAAGAACAAAAAGTTAAATTTAAGATACCTGTTGAAGTAAAGACAGGATATGTTATTAGAAGAAAAAAGTAAGGAGAATATAAAATGGAAATAGGAATTGTTGGTTTACCAAACGTAGGAAAAAGTACTCTTTTTAATGCTATTACAAAGGCAGGGGCAGAATGTGCTAATTATCCATTCTGTACTATCGAGCCTAACGTAGGTATAGTACCTGTACCAGATGAAAGATTAGATAATCTAGCTAAATTGTACAATCCTGAAAAAGTTACACATGCTGTTGTAAAATTCGTTGATATAGCAGGATTGGTAAAGGGGGCATCAAAAGGTGAAGGTTTAGGTAATAAATTTTTGTCACATATTAGAGAAACTGATGCAATAGTACAAGTTGTTAGATGCTTCGAAGATGATAACATTACACATGTTGATGGAACTATTGATCCAGTTCGTGATATTGAGACAATAAACATGGAACTTATTTTTGCTGATTTAGAAACTCTTGAAAAACGTATGGATAGAGCAGTTAAAATGGCAAGAGCAGATAAGAAACATCAAATAGAAGTTGATGCTTTGACAAGGATAAAAGAAGCTTTGGAAGCAGGAAAGCTTGCTAGTTCAGTTACTCTTAATGATGAAGAAAAAGAACAATTAGCTGATTTATATTTGCTTACTTCCAAACCAATGATGTATGTTGGAAACTTATCAGAAGAGCAATTAAAAAATGTGAATAATGATAAGCACTTTTTAGCATTAAAAGAATACGCTATAAAGAATAATAGTGAGGCTATTCCTCTTTGCGTAAAAGTAGAAGAAGAACTTGCAACACTTGAAGATGATGAAAGAAAAGAAATGCTTGAACTTATGGGTATTGAAGAAGCTGGATTAGATAAATTAATAAAAGCAAGCTACAAGCTTTTAGGTTTGATGTCTTTCTTAACTGCTGGCGAGCCAGAAGTTAGAGCCTGGACTATAAAGATTGGAACAAAGGCTCCTGCAGCTGCTGGAAAAATTCATTCAGATATAGAAAGAGGTTTTATTAAAGCAGAAGTTATTAGCTATGATGATTTAATGAATTGTGGCTCTTTGGCAAAGGCAAGAGAAAAGGGACTTATGAGAATAGAAGGAAAAGACTATATAATGCAAGATGGAGATGTTGTATTATTTAGATTTAATGTTTAATTTTAATTTTGGCACTAATTAATAAAATGAATTTGGAGGAACAAATGAAGAAGTTTTTTTGTATGTTACTATTTGTTATAATGCTTAATGCAGTTGTGTTTGCTGGTAATGAACTGCCAGAGTACATAAGAGTTCAATTAAAAGATGGCTCTGTTATTGAAGTTGAATTAGAAACATATTTGTATAGTGTTGTTCAAAGTGAAATGGGAATTAATTACAAAGCTAGTGAAATGACTGCAAGTGAACCTGTGCCATTAGAAGCACTTAAGGCTCAGGCTGTAGCTTCAAGAAGTTACGCTGTTTCCCAAATTAATAGTGTGGGAGAAGATGCAGAATACCACGTCAAATCAACAACATCAAGTCAAGTTTATAATGAAAATGCAAATATAAATCAAAATGTGAAAAAAGCAGTTGATGAAACAGCAGGACAAGTTATAACTTATGATGATGAAATTGTATCTGCTTATTTCTTTTCAACAAGTGGAGGACGTACAGAAGCTCCAGAAAATGTTTGGTATTCATCAGTACCATATTTAAAGGCTGTTGATGACGAATATGAAATTGAAGTTGATAATTCTACCACATGGAAAGCAACATATACAATGTCTGAAATTTCTTCAAAAGTCGGAGGTATAGGAACAGTAGAGGATATTGAAATACTTGAACGTTCTGAAAATGACAGAGTTACAAAATTAAAGATAACTGGAAATAAAGGATATAAAATATTAGAAAAAAATAATATTAGATCAATATTAGGCTCAACTAGAATAAGAAGTCAATGGTTTGATGTTGAAATTGATGGAAATGATGTGGTTTTTACAGGTCGTGGAAATGGACACGGCGTTGGAATGAGTCAAAATGGTGCTATAGGCATGGCACTTAACGGATTTGATTACGAAGAAATATTGAATTGGTATTATACAGATATTGAAATTCTCGGTGTTGATTCAAATAATTCTAAAGATGATGATAGATACCCAGAACAACACATTGAAATAGAAAAAGATGAAGTAAAAAGTAGACCTCTTTTAGAAAAGCTTACTAACATATGCAGTAAAAATTGGCTTGTTGATATCATAATGTAGATGTAATTAGAATAAACAAAAGATATGAGGTGAATACAAATGCACTTAGGAATGGATGTTGGTGGAAATCATGTTGGAATAGCAGTTGTTGATGAAGATGGAAATATTCTTCAAAAGCATATATGCGACTATAAAAATGAAAATGTTACTGTAGAAGATATATTTGCTCCAATAAATGAATTTATTTCAAGAAGTAAGAAGTATAATCTTAGTACAATAGGGATTGGAATTCCTGGTATATCAGCAGGTACATACATAAACTATACATGTAATTTACCTTTAGATGGAATTGATGTTAGAGACTATATAAATACGAATCTACCAATTTATTTATCAAATGATGCCAACTGTGCTGCTATTGCAGAATATGAGATTGTTGATAAGAAATTTTATTCTAATTATGCATTTGTTACCGTTGGAACTGGAATTGGTTCTGGAATAATATTAAACGGAGAATTATTTAATGGAGCTAGTGGTTCAGCTGGTGAGATTGGACATATGATTATTGAAAAGGATGGCTTACCTTGTAAATGTGGAAGACGAGGTTGCTTTGAGCAATATGCATCTGCTAGTGCACTCAAGAGAATGACAGGCTTGGAGTCTTTGAAAGAGATTTTTTATCTAAGCGAAAGAAATGAAAATGTTCAAAAAGTGGTTGAAGAATATATAGAAAACTTATCAGAAGGACTAGCAAATTTTATGAATTTGTTTGATTTTGAAATGTTGGTAATAGGAGGGAGTTTAGCAAGTTATTCAGAAAAATTTATGCATAAACTCAAATCAAAAATAATATCAAAATTGTATAACAAATGTACATGTGAATTAAATATAAAACCAGCAACTTTAGGAAATGATGCTGGGTTAATAGGAGCATCATTATTATATAAGTATGAATAAAATCTCTAAAGAAAGGAGAACGTATGATTTTTAGAATCAATTGTGAGTCTTAAACAAATCGTACTGTAAGCTTATGAATAGTATTTTTGAAAAACTTAAGTTAATAACCAAAGAAGAAAATATTTTTCAAGATGAACCAATGAAGAAGCATACTACTTTTAGGACTGGTGGACCTGCAGACTTTTTAGTAACACCAACATCAGAAAAAGAAATGGTTGAATGCTTAAAACTGGATGTTAAAAAAACTATTATAGGAAATGGTAGTAATTTGCTTGTTAAAGATGGTGGCATAAGAGGTTTAGTTGTTCAAACAACGAAATTAAATAATATTATTGTTAACAATGATAAAATAAGGGCGGAAAGCGGAGCTTTTCTTTCACGAATAGCGAGTGTTGCAAAAGATAATTCACTTACAGGCCTCGAGTTTGCTTGTGGAATACCAGGTACACTTGGTGGTGCGGTTGCAATGAATGCTGGAGCTTATGGCGGTGAGATGAAAGATGTTGTTTTAAAAACTCGTTATGCAGATGAAAATGGAAATGTATTTGAAATAACAAACCATGAGTTTGATTACAGAAAGAGCTTTTTTACAGGCAAAGATTTTATTATTTTAGCATCTGAAATAGGATTGCAAAATGGCAATAGAGAAGAAATTGAAAATAAAATGAAGGAATATATGACAGCAAGAAACAGCAAGCAGCCTGTAAATATGCCAAGTGCTGGTAGTACATTTAAGAGACCAGTTGGCTTTTTTGCTGGAAAACTTATTGAAGACTCTGGTCTTAAAGGATATACTATTGGTGGCGCAAGTGTCTCAACGTTGCATGCGGGATTTATTGTTAATAATGGAGATGCTACTTCAAAAGACATTTTAGATTTAATTTCTTATGTTCAAGATAAAGTGTATGAAAATTACAATGTTAAGTTAGAGACAGAAGTTAAAATAATTGGCGAAGATTAAGGGTGGATGAAATGAATAATTTACTAGAATGGTTTAGTTCAGGATTAAAATTAAAACGTTGGTTTTTCTTAATGCTTGTTGGTGTTGTGCTAATGAGCATGAGCATAGCAAAATTCATATCAAGTGATGAACTTGAAATATTGCAGCTTGTGATATATGGAATATTTTTTGTTGTTGGCTTTGCATCTGTTATTATGAGTTATGTAATGTCACAAAGAAGAATATTACAAGCTATTGCAGAAGCAAATGCTAATCCAAATGGTAGAGATGTGAATTTAAAGAGATTACTATTTGATAAAAAAATGTTAAATAAAAACTCTAAAATAGTTGTAATTGGTGATGGAGATGGGCTTGCAGCACTATTAAAAGGTTTAAAAATATTTTCTAATAATATAACTGCTATTGTTAATGTGGTTGGAAGCAAAAAAGATAGCAGTTTCACATTGCAAATTGAAGATGTAAAAAAAGCCATGATAGCTCTTGCTAATAAAGAAGATGTACTTGATGATTTCTTTAATACAAGAGTTATGGATGGTAATTTAGCAGGAAGAAAACAAGGCGATCTTTTCTTTGAATTACTAGGCAGAACTTGTGACGGAAACTTGTCTAAAACAATTGAATATATGTCTAAGATTTTAGCTATGAGAGGCTCAATATTGCCAGCAACTTTAGACAATGTAACAATTGGGGCTGTTATGGATGATGGAACTAGATGCATTGGAAGAAATGAAGTAAATGAATGCGTTGAAAATAAAGGGGTAAAAATCGAAAGAGTATTTTTAACTCCTGAAAGATGTGCTCCAGCAGAAGATGTTATTAGGAGTATTAAAGAAGCTGATGTTATAATAATTGGACCAGGAAGTTTATATACTGGCATTATTCCAACACTTTTGATAAAGGAAGTTTCAGATGCTATAAGAAAGAGCAAGGCTTGCAGAATCTTTGTTTCAAATATAATGACTGAAAAAAATCAAACTGATAATTTTTCTTTATCAGATTATATAAATGTTATACATGAACATGCGGGCAAAGGTATGTTTGATTATTGTATTTTTTCTGATAGTGATATAATGCCTGAGTATATAAGAAGAGCTAATAAAGATGGTTGTGATTTAGTTGAATTAGATAAAAATAATGTTAAAGACATAAAATTAGTTGTGGATGATTTAACAATCGTTGATGAAAAAGGAAATATTAGACATAATCCTATTAAACTTGCACAAAATATTTTTAAGATTGTTTGTGACAATATGGATTTAGAAAATAGTGATAAAGCAATTGAATATTATACAACAAGATCTAAATTAAAAAAGATAACAAATAAGAATAAGAAGAAAAATATATTGTTTAGAGATGTTAAGATTGTAAGTGGTACGAAAAGAAAACGTAAATAGGGAGAAGAATATTATGAGAATTACCAAAGATGAGTTGAGTGATTTTGAGAATTCTAAAAGGTTCGAGTGGCTTATAACTAATGGAATTGGTGGTTATGCAGCTAGCACGGTTTTAGGACTTAATACTAGAAAGTATCACGGATTATTAGTTGCAGCACTTGGCACTACTGGTGACAGATGCTTAGTGCTTTCGAAGTTAAATGAAAGTGTTGAACTTAATGGTAAAACATATACATTGTCTACAAACCAATGCAACAATTTTATTGAACAAGGATACACAAGACAAGAAGCATTCGAACGTGATTTTTTGCCAGAGTTTGAGTATAAGTTAGATGATATATCAATTAGTAAAACTATTGCTATGAAGTATGGTGAAAATAAGATAGGTGTTGTATATAAAATAAAATCTGGAAAAAGTGGCTTTAGATTTGTAATACAGCCAATTGTAAATTTTAGAAATTTTCATGAGGTAAGAAATTGCTATTCTATGGACTATTCAGTTAATGAAAATGCTGTCAATGTCGAACTTAGTTCTAAAGGTACAAGGCTTCATATGATAGTATCGGATGGATTCTTTGAAAGATATGACAGAACGTTTTATAGAAATATGTTTTACAAAATAGAGGAAGAAAGAGGACTAGAAGCTTACGAAGATCATTTTATGCCAGGAGCATATATTATTGATATTCCGAGAAATGAAGAAAAAACTATAGAGTTTATTGCAGAAGTAAATGATGGAAAACATTTTTTAGAAAAGGCAAATGCTTGTGAAATAGTTAGAGGAGAAATTGTAAGACTTGAAAAACTTTGCAGAATTGCGAATGCCAAAACAGATGTTGCAAGGGAGCTTGTGATAGCAGCAGATAACTTTGTTGTTAAACGTGGAGAGCGAAAGACAATAATAGCTGGTTATCCATGGTTTGGTGATTGGGGGAGAGATACTTTTATTGCTTTTGAAGGAATACTTTTAAAAACAAATAGATATAAAGACGCCAAAGAAATTCTTTTTAGTTTTGTACCTTATTTAAAAAATGGACTTATACCAAATTTAATAGATGAAAATGGTGGAAGTGCGTATAATACGGTGGATGCTTCTCTTTGGTATATTGATGCAATTTATAAGTATTATAAGTATACAAGTGACCTAGATACAGTAGCCAAACTTTATGGTACAGTTGAAACCATAATAAATGCTTATAAAAATGGCACTGATTTTGGAATAAAAATGGATGAACAGGATGGTCTTATTACTGCTGGAAGTAAAGATACACAACTTACATGGATGGATGCAAAAGTTGGAGATGTCATACCAACACCGCGTTATGGAAAAGCTGTAGAAGTAAACGCTTTGTGGTATAATGCTTTAAAAATCTTTGAGGAGTTTTCTAGAGATTTAGAAAAAGATTATGATAGAACACTAAGTGAAAAGGTTAAAGAATTTTACAAAAAGTTTTATAATACAAAAGGGCTATTTGATGTTATTGAACCAGAGGGTAAGCAAATTAGGCCAAATCAAATAATACCAATAGGATTAGATTATTGTCCCGTAGAACCTGAAAAAGCTAAAGATGTAATTGATGTAGTTGAGGATTATTTATATACAGATAAGGGGTTAAAAACATTATCAAATGAAGATCCTGAATATCAACCATATTATGAAGGCGGAGTGTATAGCAGAGATATGAGTTATCACCAAGGTACAGTTTGGCCATGGCTTTTACAATTTTATTTTACTGCATCAAAAAGGTATAAAGGTGTGTATAGAAAACTTGAAAATGTTCAAGAAATGCTTAGAGATGACTGCATTGGAAGTATTGCAGAAATATATGATGCAGAAGAACCAAGAAATCCAAAAGGTGCATTTGCCCAAGCATGGAGTGTTGCTATGGCGAATTTAAATTCATAAATGTAAAACAAGAGGTGAAATATGAGAATAATAGGAATTGATCCGGGATACGCAATTACAGGTTTCGCTGTTGTTGATTACAATGGTAATCATTTTGAACTTATAAAAAGTGGTGCTATAGAAACAAAAGCTGGAGTGCCATTGCCAATACGTCTTACTAAAATATATGATGATATGCAATTATTAGTTAATGAGTATAAACCAGATGCGATATCAATAGAAGAACTATTTTTCAACAGAAATACTACTACGGCAATTGGCGTTGCACAAGGTAGAGGAGCAGTGTTAATCATTGCAGCCAAAAATAATATTCCCATTTATGAATACACACCACTTCAGGTAAAACAAGGCGTAGTGGGTTATGGAAGAGCAGACAAAAAGCAAGTACAAATGATGGTAAAAACCATATTGAATTTAGAAACTGTTCCTAAATTAGATGATACAACAGATGCCATAGCAATAGCAATATGTCATGCACATAGTTATCGATTTGCGAAAGAAATTAGTTAAATGAAAGTTGGATGTGTTATGAGTTCGAATTTATATTTAATTACTGGTGATGAGGCATTCGAAAAACAAGAATGTCTTGAAAAGATAAAAAATGAGTTTGAAACAAATTTAGTAAAAGGTATTAATTTTATAATTCTAGAAAAAGATAATATAAATAATTTGGAAAATGAAATTAATACATATCCATTTGGGTTTGATAAAAAGTTGATAATAGTTAAGATTGATAAAAGAGAAAAAAGTGACAATGATCAAACAGAAGAAAAAAATGATTGGCTTTCTGACAGTTTAGAAGATTTACTTACAAATCTAACGGATGTTTGTGTAATATTTTGGGGAGACTTTCAAAAAAGAAGCAGAATATACAAGTTAGTGGACAAGTATGGAAAATGTTTTGTGTTTGAAAAAAAGAAAGAATATGAGCTTTTGACTTGGTGTGCACAAATATTTAAAGATAATAATATTCAAATATCAAATGCTGATATAAATTATTTAATTAATTTAGTTGGAAATGATAAATTAATATTGAAAAATGAAATTGATAAGTTAATAAGTTATTCACTAGAAAGCAAAGCGGTTACAAAAGATATAATAGACTTATTATGTATTAAAACATCTGATGTTATTATATTTGACTTAACAGATAATTTAGGTAGCAAAAATAAAAAAGCTGCATTAAAATGTTTGAATGACTTACTGGAGAATAAAGAACCAATTCAAAAAATTGTAATAATGATAGCAAAACATTTTAAATCTTTATTGGTAGCAAAAATGGCTTCTATTGAAAATAGAAATGTAATGGATGAACTTGCAACCAAGTCGACGTATGCAGCTAATAAATATTTGGCTCAATCAAAGAGTTTCAAACTAGATGAATTATCGAGAATTGTGAGAGAACTTGCAAAGTTGGACTTAGATTCAAAAACAGGAATGATTGATTTAAAAATTGGACTCGAAAAAGTTATATGCGAATAACAAGAAAGAATGAAGTTGTATGCGAATAACAAGAAAGAATGAAGTTGTATGCGAATAATAAAATAATAAGACTGAAGGATTGAGACTTTCAGTCTTTTTTGTGTAATAGGAAAGTAACAAATTTGCAACCTTTTATGTATTGATTTTCTTTCCTATTACACAAAAAACTTTTAATTTATGCGAGAGATTTTCTTCCTTTCGATCGAAAACTCTCGAGGGACGAAAGAATGAAAATCGAAGATTTTCATCTTTCTTGTGTACAATAAATCTTACTATTCTGTGGTGGAGATGAGGAGAATCGAACTCCTGTCCGAAAATTCTTCCACATGAACTTCTCCGAGTACAGTTTGTTTTTTTACATTCCCTCAAACACACGCCAACAAACAGGCTTTTGTTTTAAGTAACTTTATAAATACCCATTATCTCAAAGTTTTGATAATTTCGTTTCCACTTTTAGATGACGCTTGTTCCTAATGAAAGTGGCACATAAGGACAAACGAAGCTGCAACTAGGCAGCTAAAGCAACTTTATTGTTGTTAATTATTTTAATTTCCACATTTTTTAGATGGCCAAGTGGAACTCCATCACTCGCTATTCATATTTCTAAATATCCGTCGAAACCTTTACATCCCCATGTATACACGTTTCGTATTAACGTGATGAATTAATTATAGCAAAAAAAAATTACTAATGCAAATTTTTATATACACTTTTTTTTGTTTGTGATATAATATGCACATAGAGGCGTATAAGCTTACGGCTGTGCATATAAGAAAGAAGGAGGTAAGAATATGAGTGCTGATAAGGCAATACAAATTAAAGGTGTTTTAAAGAGAAAACAAACAATTATTAAACATCAAAAGAGATTTAAAATAATTTGTATGTTGACTGTAATTATGGCTTTTTGTGCATTATACATTTTTACCTATGCTAAAGAAACGGTAATTAATTACAATGAGAAAACTGCTAATTTAAGTGAAACAATTAAAGAAGTGGAATTAGCACAAAAAGATATTGAGGATGCCCAAAAAGATATAGATGAGCAAAAAAAGAAAATAGAAGAAGAACAAGAAGAATTACTTACGACTTCGGAATTACTTGCAAAAAATAATCAATCAATTATAGAAGAAAATATAAGATTACAAGATACTTTGAAGAAAGCTGCTTCCGTAGGGATAAAGCCTCAAAACTATGACAATGCAGATAGTATAGATGCTGCTGTTGACTATGGCAAATTAGAATACATTGGAGAATTTGAAGGAACAGCTTACACTCCTAGTCCGGAAGAATGTAGTAATAATTTAGGACTTACAGCTTCAGGAAAGCCAATTGTTGCCGGTGTTTCAATAGCTGTTGATACTAAGTATTGGAAATTAGGAACAAAGTTTTATATAGAGGGATTAGGTTATGTTGTTGCAATGGATACGGGTAGTGCTGTGAAAGGAAAATATAGATTTGATTATGCTGTGTTTGATAAAAAATTTGCACTTAAGTTAGGAAGACAAGATTGGAAGGTTTATAAAGTTATAGAAGATTAATAAATTAAGAAGGGGGATTTATATTTGATGAAGATTTATAAGACTGATGAACAAGGTTTATTCATGGAAACAACAAAGCTCGAAAAAGGATGTTGGATAAACCTGATAAATCCTACCTTACAAGAAATAAATACATTATGCAACAGTATAGGCGTGCTAGAAGAATTCTTGAGATATCCATTGGATCAAGAGGAAAGAGCCAGAATTGATGCTGAGGACGATCAAACTTTGATAGTAATAGATTTGCCAGTAGTTGAAAAGGATGATAATAACATGGGGGGATTCTCAACAATACCATTGGGAATGATTGTTGTTAGAGATGATTATTTTATTACAGTTTCAACACAAGATAATCCAATAATTCGTGAGTTTGTAGATTGTAAAGTAAAAGGTTTCTTTACATTTAAAAAGACACGTTTTATTTTACAAATACTTTATAAAATAGCAACGTATTATTTGACATATTTAAAATATATAAACCGCGAAACAGATAAAGCTGAGCATAAACTTCAAAAATCAATGAGAAATAAAGAACTTGTAAAATTGCTAGAACTTGAAAAAAGCTTAGTATATTTTACAACATCACTTAAATCAAACGAAGTGGTTATGGAAAAACTTATGAGAAGTAAGTGTATAAAGATGTATGAAGAAGATGAAGATATATTGGAAGATGCAATTGTTGAAAATAGACAGGCTATTGAAATGGGAACCATATATAGAGATATTTTAGGTGGAACAATGGATGCATATGCTTCTATAATTTCAAATAATTTGAACATTGTTATGAAATTTTTAGCATCTGTAACTATTGTATTGTCAATTCCAACAATAGTTTCTGGTCTTTGGGGAATGAATGTTGAAGGATTACCTTTTGCAACAAGTCCGTACGGATTTTGGATAGTTTTAGGTGTTGTGTTTGCTATTTCATTCACTGCTTGGCTTCTTTTAAAGAAAAAAGACATGTTTTAATAAATAATTATAAAATAAAAAATGAAATATCGGAACTTTTGTTTGCGATTTCGTTGACAAGAACATATATTTGTGATAGTCTCATCATTGATGATAGATATTATATGATGAAGTATATGTTGGAGGGATTGTATGAGAAGTACGCAAGCTACGGATAAGCAACAAAAGGTGTTAGATTATGTAAAAGAGCAAATAAAAAGAGAGGGATATGCACCTTCTGTAAGAGAGATTTGCAAGGCATTGGACTTAAAATCTACATCTACAGTTCATGGTTACTTATCAAGGCTTGAAAAAAAAGGCTTAATACAAAAGGCTGCTTTGAAACCAAGAACTTTACGAATTGTTGATGAGCAGGAGGATGAAAAACCTTTTTACACTTCGAAAGAGATGGTTGACGTTCCTATAGTTGGTAAAGTAACTGCTGGATTGCCTATATTAGCTGTTGAAAACATAGAAGATACATTTCCACTTCCGATAGATTTTGTTGGTAATTCCGAGACATTTATGCTTAGAGTAAGAGGCGACAGCATGATAGATGCAGGAATACTAGATGGGGACTTAGTACTTGTAAAAAAGCAAAATAATGCTGAAAATGGTGATATAGTTGTTGCATTAATAGAAGATGAGGCTACCGTAAAGAAATTTTATAAGGAAAAGAATTATATTAGATTACAACCTCAAAATCAGTTTATGCAACCAATAATTGTTCCAACATGTACAATATTAGGAAAAGTTGCAGGAGTATTTAGAAAAATTTAATTAATATTTGAAGAAACTTCAATATATAACAAAAATGAATAAAATGAAAATCATCTCATAGAATATATTTATGAGGTGATTTTTTATGTCTAAAAGCAAAAAGAATTTTTTAGGTCTAGATAATAGTGGAGTAAGAACTAAAGGCAACGGAATAATTGACGACGAAACGGAGTATGGTGAATTTATTGCAACATTCGATGCTTGGATGACTCCAGAGGAACAAAAGAGAAGAGCAGAATATTTGCAGAATACTGGAACGAAAGAAAAAAAATAAAACCACTTGCAAATTAACATAATTTGGTGTATCATATAAGAGGGTCAAAAAAATTTTTTAGGAGGTATACACATGGCTCGAGATCTTCGGTGTGTGAAATGCGGTAAACAGATTGGGGAAGTATTTGAATTTTCTGCTCCGTATGGCATCGATGCCAGCGAAAACCGTGAAACGGTGATGTGGAGTGCAGTCGGAATGATAACAGCACAGTACAATTCGAAAAGAGGGATTACTTCTATAACTTGCACATCTTGTGGAACAAAGCAGAGTGTTGTCAAGAGAAAGGGTAGGACCTATATTAGAAAATATCCTGATAAGAAAAAGTAATTCTTATAAAGCAGTCATCTTATATCAAGATGGCTGCTTTCCACTTTTAGTATAGAAAAATACTAGTTGATTTTTTTATGCAAAATATTTTTTCTTTTTGACTAAAAACCATTGAGGGACAAAAGAATAAAAAACTTTAATTTGTGCGTGAGATTTTCTTCATTTCAGTCGAAAACTCTCGAGGGTAGAAAGCGAAAAATAATTGAAATTCATGATACAATACACTTTACAAATTATGTAAAATAAAGTATAATACCAACTGTTGTCAATACTTTTGGAGAACTTAAAGACTATAATAAGTCATAAGGAGGAGTATGGTGTGCATAGGGAAAAAAGTGGATATTTTTCTGCAGCTTTAACTTCTACAATAACAATGGGGGTATGTACATATGCAATGATTAAAACTTTTAATAAACTCTTTGTTCAATTTGTTGGAAATGTTGTGCTGAAGAGAGGGTAAGCCTTATATTTAAAAACATGAATTCAGTAATTGGATATTTGTTAACAATTTTCATCTTGCTTTGTGTAGCGTTTGGAGCTCTAAGAACATTTGTAAGATTTGTGACTATGAGGAGACAATTAAAAAGTGGAAATAGAAACTTCAACTGTGATGTTGTACATGAAATAAAAAAAGAATCAACTGAACAGGAGGAATGAAAATGGATATACGGTGTGCCAATTGTCAGATTGAACTGGGAGTTGTGGGGGAATATTGCAGTGCTTCTGTCGGGACAAGCTGTTTCGGAAATGAGATATGCAATTTTACTCTTTGGAATGATGACATAACTGAATGTTATAAAGATGACGATTCTGTGACTGTTGTTTGTCCGGTATGCGGAGCTACTAATGTCTTTATTACTTATGAAGATGGTAATATTGATGATGCAAGACTTAAATAGTTAAAAATTGCTAATAAGAATGGGATTTGAGCATAAATATTGCTTGAATCCTATTTTTGTACAATAGAAAAGTAATAAATTTACAACCTTTTATGTACCAATTTCCTTTCCTACTGTATAAAAATTTTAATTTCCTGTTGACTTTTTGGAAAAAGATGCTAAAATGATATTCGAAAAGTCAAAGAAAGTCAAAGTAAAAACGAAATGAGGTGATGAAATGAGATTGTCAGAACTTATAGAGGAATATATAAAAGAAATGTTTAAAGATGATGATTTTGTGGAGTTTGGCAGAAATGACTTGGCACAATATTTTAATTGTGTTCCTTCGCAAATAAATTACGTTATAAGTACAAGATTTAGTCCTGAAAGGGGTTACTATGTAGAAAGCAAAAGAGGCGGTGGAGGCAATATTAAAATTAAAAGAATTGATATTTCGAAGAATAACTATATAACGCATTTAGTAAATTCATTAAATAAAAGTTTAACTCAACAGGATGCGGAAATAATTATTAATAATATGTTTGATTATAAGATTATAGATAAAAATACTGCCAAATTATTAAAGATTATTTCAAATGATAAAGTTCTTGGATTGCCGGTAGAACTTAGAGATGAGGTTAGAACTAGAATATTTAAAAATGTGATTATAAATTTGCTATGAATTTGAATTGTAAAGAATTTTTGAAAATATAAATATGACAAGGAGTGATTTTTATGAAGTGCCAAAATTGTGGAGAAAATGAAGCTAATATAAGATACACACAGATAATTAATGGAAATAAAGAAGAAATGTATTTGTGTGATAGGTGTGCAAACAAGTTGAAATTAAATATGAATTTTAAGTTTGGATTTGATGACATTTTTTCATCTTTCTTTGCAGAACCTGCTGTGATAAAGCCTTTTGAAATATCTGATGGATTGGTATGTGATTCTTGTGGCATGAGGTATGATGATTTTGCTAAAAATGGTATGTTAGGATGTGAAAATTGTTATAGAGTATTTAACAGACGTCTTGACAATGTCATAAAAAAGCTTCATGGAAGCAACAGACATATAGAAGATGATGATAGACCAAAAGGAGTGGCAACAAAGGTAAAGGATAAGAAGAAAACTGTAAGGGAAGAAATAGAGGAATTAAAAGAAAAACTTAACAATTGTATTAAGTGTGAAGATTATGAACAAGCCGCTATTCTTCGTGATAAAATAAAAAAACTTGAAAAAAGTTTAAACGATAGAGAAAGAGGTGAATAGTATGAGCTGGTATTTTGAAAATGGACCTGAATCTGATGTTGTTGTTAGCACACGAATTAGATTTGCTAGAAATATTTCTGGTCACAAGTTTAATAGTATAGCTACGAAGGAAGACGAAGAGAAAGTTTTAGATATTTTCAAAAACAATAATGTTGTTCCTGAATTAAAGTTTATAAGACTTAGTGATTTGGATGAACTTATGCAAAACAGTTTGGTAGAGAAACATGTTATTAGCAGAGATATTTTGAATGCAGAATCGGCGGGTATTTTGCTTAATGCTGATGAAGATGTTTGTGTCATGATAAATGAAGAAGATCATGTTAGAATTCAAGCTATGAATCCTGGTTTAGAGCTTGAAAAAACACTAAAAACGGCTGAAGATATAGATAATAAGATTGCTGAAAAGATTGAATATGCATACAGTGATTTGTATGGCTATTTGACAACATGTCCAACTAATGTAGGCACAGGATTAAGAGCATCTGTTATGCTACATTTACCAGCTTTAAGAATCACCGGAAGAATTGGTAGAGTACTTGATGTCGTAAATAAGGTTAATCTTGATGTTCGTGGCGTTTATGGAGAAGGAACTGAAGCAATAGGTGATATGTATCAAGTTTCTAATAAAGTAAGTTTAGGTGTTACAAATCAGGAAATAATTAGTAGTGTAAAATCTATTGTTAATAAAATTATTGAGCAAGAAAGAAATGCAAGAGAATACTTAATGACAAGAGGAATAGATTTTGAAGATAGAGTTTGCAGGGACTATGGTATTTTAACTTCTGCACGAAAATTAAGTTATGATGAATGTGCAAAGTTAGTGTCTATGGTTAAATTGGGAGTTGATTTAGGAATAATTAAAGAAATAGATTCAAGAAAAATTAATGAAATTTCTATCGCAACTAAACCAGCTACTCTTCAAAAGTGTTGTAAAGAAATTTTAGGACCTAATGAAAGAGATGAGAAGAGGGCAGAAATTATAAAGATGATTATTAATAAGTAATATAGTAAAAAATAAAAATTAATTAATAAGAGGTGATAAAGTATGATGTATAAATTTACAAGTAGAGCAGAAAAGGCAATTGCATACTCGCAAGAGATTGCAGCAGAACTTGGTCATAATTATGTTGGAACTGAGCATTTGCTTTGTGGACTTTTAAGAGAAGGCTCGGGTCTTGCATATAAAGTTTTAACAGACCAAGGTGTTACAGAAGAAAAGGTTATTGAGTTAATAGAAGAGTTGATTGGAAGAGATACCCCTTTAGATGAACTTCCAGGGGGATTCACACCAAGAACAAAAAGAGTTTTTGAACTTAGCTTTCTTGAGGCAAAAAGATTGAATAACAATTATATAGGTACAGAGCATCTATTACTTGGTATTATGAAAGAAGGCGATAGTGTTGCTTCAAGAATAATTATTGAGTTAGGAGTTGATATTCAAAAGTTATTTTCGGATTTAATAAAAACATTGTCAGATGAAACTGGTTCAAATGGTGGTTATAAGAAACAAAATAATAATCAAACTCCAACATTAAATCAATTTGGTAAAGATTTAACAAATGAAGTTATTGAAGGAAAGCTTGACCCTATAATTGGTAGAGCAAATGAAATTGAAAGAATCATACAAATTTTGAGTAGAAGAACTAAAAATAATCCTTGCTTGATTGGTGAACCTGGTGTTGGTAAAACAGCTGTGGTTGAAGGGCTAGCTGAAAAAATCGTTAATGGTGAAGTGCCAGAAAATTTAAAAAACAAAAGAGTTGTCACACTTGATGTTTCTTCAATGGTTGCTGGTGCAAAGTACAGAGGCGATTTTGAAGAAAGACTAAAGAAATGTTTACAGGAAATTAAAAAAGCTGGAAATGTTATATTGTTTATAGATGAGATTCATACAATAGTTGGTGCTGGTGCTGCAGAAGGTGCAATAGATGCTGCTAATATTTTGAAACCTTTGCTTGCAAGAGCGGAAATTCAAGTTATTGGTGCTACTACATTAAATGAATACAGAAAGTATATTGAAAAAGATGCTGCATTGGAAAGAAGGTTTCAACCAGTTATTGTTGGCGAACCTACTCATGATGAAACTGTTCAAATACTTATGGGCATAAGAGATAAGTATGAAGCACATCATAAAGTAAAGATTACAGATGAAGCTGTAAAAGCGGCTGTTGATTTGTCTTCAAGATATATCAATGATAGATATCTTCCAGATAAAGCAATAGACTTAATGGATGAAGCTGCTTCAAAGGTAAAGCTTGCTTCTTTAACAGCCCCAAAAGAAGTTAAGAAAATTGAAACTAAGATTGATGAATTAGTGAAAGAAAAAGAAGATGCAATTAATAAGCAAGATTTTGAAAAAGCTGCTAAATTAAGAGATAAAGAGCAAAAAGAAAAGGAAAAATTAGAAAAGGTAAAACAAGAGTGGGAGCAAAAAAATCAAATTGCAACTACTTCTGTTACTGAGAATGATATTGCCGAAGTTGTAGCAAAATGGACTAATATACCTGTAAGTAAGTTAACTGAGGCAGAAACAGAGAAGTTAAGAAAACTTGAAGAAGAACTTCACAAGAGGGTTATTGGTCAAGATGATGCTATTACAGCTGTTAGTAAAGCAATTCGTAGGGGAAGAGTTGGTCTTAAAGATCCAAAGAGACCTATCGGTTCATTTATCTTTTTAGGACCTACAGGTGTTGGTAAAACAGAGACATGTAAGGCACTTGCAGAATGCTTGTTTGGTGATGAGAATGCCATGATAAGAATTGATATGTCTGAATATATGGAGAAACATACTGTAGCTAAATTAATTGGTTCACCTCCAGGATATGTTGGATATGAAGAGGGTGGACAATTAACAGAAAAGGTTAGAAGAAAACCTTATGCTGTTATATTGTTTGATGAAATTGAAAAAGCACACCCAGATGTGTTTAATATATTACTTCAAATCCTAGAAGATGGCAGACTTACAGATTCTCAAGGTAGAACTGTTGATTTTAAAAATACTGTAATAATTATGACATCTAATGTTGGTGCAAGAAGCATTACAGAGCATAAGTCTATTGGTTTCAATGGAAAAGAAGACAGCAATAAAAATTATGAACAAATAAAAGAAGAAGTTATGTCAGAATTAAAGAAACAATTTAGACCTGAGTTCTTGAATAGGGTAGACGAAATAATAGTATTTAAGCAATTAAACGAACAAGAGATTGAAAAGATTGTTGATTTAATGTTAAATGCTTCTACAGGTCGTTTAGCTGAAAGAAATATTAAAGTTGATGTAACTGAAAGCATGAAGAAACATATTGCTAAGAAAGGTTTTGATCCATTGTATGGTGCACGTCCACTAAGAAGAGCTATTCAATCACTTGTTGAAGACAAACTTGCAGAAAATTTATTAGACGGAAAAATTAAAGATGGTGGTAGAGTCGTGATGGATTATCAAAATGATGAAGTAAAGATAAGTATTAAGAAATAATATGCGTAACATATTTGTAATACATTTGTAACAAAAATGTAATTGTAAATATATTGATTAAGTAATAGAATTAAATAGTACTAGAGATAAAAGGGGTGAGTTTAGTTGTTCACTGATGCAGATAAACAAAATCTTATAAAAGAATTGAATAAAGAGATTGAAACTAATACATTTTATAATAATCCATTGATTTCAAGTAAAACAAAAGCTAGATTGGATAGTGATAGTAAAATGAGTAAAGGTTCATTCGAAAATATGTCAAAATCGACTGGCAATATTGCATTTAGTGATACATTATTTAATTCTACGCTTTCGATAGACGATATAAAACTTGATGAAAAAAATGAAACTACATCTTTTAAAACGGATGGACTTTTTAGACCACTAGTGAATAAAGATACTGTTAATCTTAACAATAAAGTTTATAATTATTCTACATCATATTCAACGCCAGTTCATGGGATTGCGTTTGAAAAACAGGGACGTGAAAATGTAGATAATCCGCTTACTAGACCATGCAACATTGTTAATAACATTTATGCTAATTCTCCATCTTGGATTGAGGCTAGTGAAAAGAAAGCAAATGATAATCAAACTTCTAAAAAAGAAATATATATGATGTCTGATGTGTTAAAGAATACTAAGGAATCACAAATAATCTCTTTTGCGACAGTTCCTAAAGAATTGTCATTGGTTGCTTCTCAATCAAAATGGAAGAGCGTCTTGTATAAAGAAATAAACCTAAAGGAGATATTATTAAAAGAAATAAATATCAAAGGTGCTTTAAAAAGTGCTTTTGGAAAGAGATAAAATAAAAAGAGATAGAAAATTTAAAATTTTCTGTCTCTTTTATTTTTATATAATAACGAATATCTTGTTATTATAAATAAAGAAATTTTACTTAATAGTAAGAATGAGGCTATCTTTCATATTCTTCATCATCTTTTTGAATTGATGTTTCATATGCATATGTTGCAATTTCATCAGCAACTTGAAATATTCTTTTCATTGTGTCTGTGCTTATGTTGTATGTTTCCATTAATACTTTTCTTTGCTCTGGTGCCATTTCGTAAGTCATTAGAGCAAATTCAACAGTTGAAATCTTTTTGTTTCCGCTATCATCTATTGCAAAAGTATCAAAAACACCTGATGGCAAAGTAGTAAGCATAGATGATATAGTATTTATATAAGAATCTGTTTTTCCTATTTTCCAATTACTGTCGCTTAAATTGGAAAGGATGGAAAGTGCTTTATATCTTCCAAATTTCATATTTTTCATCTCCAAATTAACTAATACGCATGTATTTTATCATCAAAATCTTGAAAAATCAACTTATTTCATTATAAGTAAAAAAAATATTGACAAATTGCCTAAAACAGTGTAAACTATTTTAGGTTTACAGAGAGGAGTAACTATGGAAAAAAGTGTTCATATAAGTATGCTGCTCGAAATGTATGGAAAATTACTTACAGATAAGCAACAAGATGTTACAGATTTGTATTATAATCAAAATTTATCTTTAAGTGAGATTGCAGAAGAATTAAATATCACTCGTCAAGGTGTTAGAAAAAGTTTGATAGATGCAGAAAACAAATTGTTTGACATAGAGGAAAAGCTTTGTTTACTAAAGGAAAAATTAGAACGTGATG
>CAVHNT010000033.1:0-3670 GCA_963637565.1 bacterium | reverse complement strand
AACGTGATGAGAAGATATTAGAAATTACAAAAAAGATAAAAGACAAAAACATTAAAGAAAGTTTAATGAATTTGATATAAAGGAGTTTTTTAAGTGGCTTTTGAAAATTTGAGTAGTAAACTTCAAAGTATCATAGGCAAGCTAAAAGGCAAAGCTCGTGTTACTGAAGAAGATGTTAAAGAGATTACAAGAGAAGTTAAATTAGCTTTATTAGAAGCTGATGTAAACTATAAAATTGTTAAAGATTTTACTTCAAAAATTGCCGAAAAGGCATTAGGACAGGACGTTTTAAAGAGTTTAACGCCTGGACAACAAGTTATAAAAGTTGTACATGAAGAATTGGTGAATTTGTTAGGAAGTGAGGAAGCTAAGCTTAATATTTCTCCTAACCCACCAACAATAATAATGATGGCTGGACTTCAAGGTTCTGGTAAAACAACTATGGCAGGTAAGCTTGCTAATATGCTTAGAAAACAAGGCAAAAAGCCTTTACTTGTTGCATGTGACGTATACAGACCTGCGGCTATAGATCAATTGCAAGTAATAGGCAAGCAGTTAGATATTCCGGTATTTGCAGATAAAAATACAAAAGATGTTGTTGATATATCTATGAGAGCATTGAAAGAAGCTAACTCAAAGCTTAATGATGTTATTATAATAGATACAGCAGGTAGACTTCACATTGATGAAGAACTTATGGAAGAGTTGAAAAGATTAAAAGCAACGGTTAAACCAAATGAAATTTTGCTTGTTGTTGATGCAATGACAGGTCAAGATGCTGTAAATGTTGCACAAAGTTTTAATGAACAACTTGGAATTGATGGCGTTGCACTTACAAAACTTGATGGTGATACTCGTGGTGGTGCGGCTCTTTCTGTAAAAGCTATTACAGGAAAACCTATTAAGTTTTCTGGTACTGGTGAAAAGATGAATGATATTGAAGTATTTCATCCAGATAGAATGGCAACAAGAATATTAGGCATGGGTGATGTACTTACATTGATAGAAAAAGCAGAAGAAAACTTTGATATAGAAACTGCTGAAAGAATTGAAAAGAAATTAAAAAAGCAAGAGTTCACATTGCAAGATTACTTAGATCAATTAAAGCAAATAAAAAAGATGGGCTCGATAAAATCTATATTAGGTATGATAGGAATAGATCAACAAGCTATTGAAAAAGCTAAAGTTGATGAAAAACAATTTGTTAGAGCTGAAGCAATAATTCAATCAATGACAACAGAAGAAAGAGAAGATCCAGATATATTAAATGGAAAGAGAAGAAGAAGAATTGCAGAAGGTGCAGGTACAACAGTTCAAGAAGTTAACAAATTTATAAAACAATATAATGATACAAAATTTATGATGAAAAAGATGATGTCTAATAAAGGTGCCATAAACAAAATGATGGGTAGAATGCTTAAAGGACAGGATCCAGAAGAATTGAAAAAATTAAATTTACAAGATTTCAATATTAAATAATATATATAAGGCTAAAATTTAAAGGAGGTGAAATACATGGTAAAGATAAGACTAAGAAGAGATGGTGCTAAAAAAGCTCCTTATTATAATATAGTAGTTGCTGATTCTAGATTCCCTAGAAATGGCAGATTCATTGAGGAAATCGGTGTTTACGATCCAATGAAAGAACCATCAATAATCAAGATGGATGTTGAAAAATATCAAACTTGGATTAAAAATGGTGCTAAACCAACAGATACTGTTAAGAAATTATATGAAAAAGTTTCTAACTAATTATCTATACATGGAGGTATAAAAATGAAAGAGACGTTAGAAATACTTGTAAAAAACTTGGTTGATAACAAAGACAAAGTTGAAATAACAGAAAAGGTAGATAACAACGACGTTACTTTAGAACTTAGAGTTGATCCTTCTGATATGGGAAAAGTTATTGGAAAGCAAGGCAGAATAGCAAAAGCTATTAGAGTCTTGATGAAAGCTTATGCTACAAAAGAAGGAAAAAAAGTTAATGTAGAAATATTAGATTAATTATTTTGGAGGAATTTTAATGGTAGAATATTTTGAGATTGGACAAATTTCAAATACACATGGCTTAAAAGGTGAAATGAAAGTAAGACCTTTTACGGAAAAAAATGAAGATTATGCCAAACTTAAAAATATACTTGTGGACTTTAATGGAACACTTAAAGAATACACAGTAGAATCTGTAAGATACCAAAAAGATGTTGTTTTAATGAAACTAAAGGACATTGATGACATTGAAGAAGCTGAAAAGCTAAAGGGACATTACATAAAGATACCAAGAGATTCTGCAAAGAAAATTAATGAAGATGAATATTTCATTGCTGATTTGCTAGGCTGTGAAGTATATCAAGATGAGACTTTGTTAGGAGTTTTAGATGATGTATTTACTGCTGGTGGAAGTGATGTGTATGTTGTTAAAAGAAAGGGTAAACAAGATTTACTACTTCCAGCAATATCTTCTGTTGTAAAAAAAGTTGATGTTGTTAATCAAAAAGTATTTGTGGAGGTTCCTAGGGGGTTAGAAGATGAGATTTGATGTTTTAACACTTTTTCCAGAGATGTTTGATGCTATAAAAACAAGCATTGTTGGAAGGGCAATAAATCAAGAACTCATTGAACTAAACTTGATTAACTTTAGAGAATTTTCTACGGATAAACAAAGACATGTGGATGATTGCCCATATGGTGGCGGAGCAGGAATGGTAATAAAACCAGAACCTGTTTATGCAGCTTATAAAGCCATTACAGAAAATTTAGAATATAAACCAAAAGTGATTTTTTTATCACCACAAGGAAAGGTATTTAACCAGCAAATGGCTAAAGAACTTTCTAAAAAAAGACATCTTATATTACTTTGTGGTCATTATGAAGGTATTGATCAAAGAGTAATTGATGAGATAGTGGACGAAGAGGTTTCTATTGGTGATTATGTTTTAACTGGAGGGGAACTTCCAGCAATGGTTATGATAGATGCAATAAGTCGAAACGTTTCAGGTGTACTTAATGATGAGTCAATAGAAGATGAATCGTTTAATGATGGATATTTAGAATATCCACAGTATACAAGACCTGAAGTGTTCTTGGGTAAGAGGGTTCCAGAAATATTACTTTCTGGACATCATGCAAATATTGAAAAATGGAGACGTGAACAATCGATTATTAATACGAGAAATAAGCGTCCTGATTTAATAAAAGAAGAAAGGAGTAACCAAAATGGATAAAATTAAAGCTATTGAAAATGAACAACTTAGAGACAACAAATTAGAATTCAATATCGGTGACACAGTTAAAGTACATGTAAAAATTACAGAAGGAAATAGAGAAAGAATTCAGATATTTGAAGGAACTGTTATCAAAAAACAACGTGGCGGTTCAAACGAAACATTTACAGTAAGAAGAATTGCTTACGGTACAGGTGTTGAAAGAACATTCTTAATGAATTCACCAAAGGTTGAAAAAGTTGAAGTTGTTAGAACAGGTAAGGCTAGAAGAGCTAAACTTTACTATCTAAGAGATAGAGTAGGTAAAGCTACTAAAGTTAAAGAAAAAATCTCTAACAAAGATGCTGAATAATTATAAAAAGGGGCTGTCAAAAAAATGACAAGCGAGTACGTAGAAAAGTTTGTGTAAACTAGCACAATCCTTTCTATGTAAAGAATCAAAAATT
>CAVHNT010000032.1:0-54800 GCA_963637565.1 bacterium | reverse complement strand
AAGAAAATCAATACATAAAAGGTTGCAAATCTGTTACTTTCCTATTACATAAAAATAGTGCTATCTATTACATTTTCAAGCATAAATGTAATAAACAGCACTATTATAGAGTTGCACCAATTTCCATAAGTAGATATGCAACTATATATACAAAAACCTTACTTGACCAACGTCTTGAATTTATATTTTATTTTTATTCAAAATAATATAAAAATTACAACTATCATATCGTAATAGCAATCGCTTGTGTCATCTTTAATGTATCATTAGACTTATACATCCACAAGGAAAAGTTTGGTAGCACTTGACTATTGTCACGAATGTAGGAATGCAATAGCCACCTCATTTCAATTTAAGCTAAAAGACATATTAATGAATGTCATCAGATTTAATATAAAGATAAAATTAATCTCCGTAAGGGGTTACGAAATCAACAGGAACAGCATCTTCGTAATAAATCTTACTCTTATTATTAACTTTATAATATTAATTACTTTCTATCGTAAGGGCATTTAGAAAATAAAAATTGTAATTGCTGTCAGGCTTTTTATAATATTCCTCATATCAAAATTTTTATTTTTTAATACTCAAAACAAACAATCAAGTAAGGTTAATGTAAGCAAATTAAAATATGTATATATAAACTATTTGTTAGATTAGTAAACTGTTATTGTTCTGGTATATGAAACAGCACTTTCTAACGCAGCACCAGTATCAGCATATGCAGTATTTAAAATTTCAAATCTATAAGTTCCGGCTTTGCCAACTTTAACTATAGTGTCAATATATGCAAAGTGTCCTTCAGTATATACCTCATAAAACTTATCATCTACATTGCTCCAAGTTTCGCCATCATCACCAAGTTTTTGAAGTTGTGCTTCTATACCACAATATCCATCATCATAAGTAGTCATATCAGCATAAAAATCAAGCTTTTTTATAAGCCATGTAGAAACATCCTCTAGTGAATTTTCGCATTCATAAATGTATGTCCATTGGACAGAACAGAAGGAAACTGTTGCTATCATTAACATTGTAAATAATAGAACCAAGCCTGCTACTTTTTTTGCTACGTTTGCTTTCATAAAAAAATTCCTCCTTATATTTTGCTTTTTTAATTATTACAACTATAAAACCATAATAAGGAGAAAAAAGGGACAAGATTGAAAAAATTTTTTAAAAAATTTTTTCAATCTCGTCATAATCTACATTTTCAATTATTTTTGTCATTTCTTCATGTTCTACATTTTTTCCATAAAATCTAAACAAATACTCATCCTTAAACCATGTATATGAACATGTTTCATCTTTAGCAAAGTGATTCATAGTTATTCCATCAAAAAGTATATTTTCACTATACACATTCTCTGTATCTACCATTTTAATATTATTATCTTTCGACATTTTTACAGATATCATTTTGTCATCTTTTCTTAATTCAAAATACTTCGATTTCTTATTATCAATATTTACCTTCAAAGTATACCCATTAGGCAGATAATTTAAAAATGTTATTTTATACTTTTTACTAGCATCCTTTTGTGCATCAAAATTTAACTCATAACTATCTCCTGAATCTCCATACACTACCCATGAATAACCAGTACTGTCAGTTCTCACAAAGAATTCTGTAATCTTAAACTTCCAGGCACTATTACTTGGTTCAGTCACTCCTAAGATTATAATTGCACATATAAATACAGCTGCTACCTTACACATATTCTTAATTGTTTCATGGACCTTTTCTTTTTTATCTACACTCTCAAATATTTTTTGCATGTTTTTCTCATGCTCTTCTGAAAAACTTATTTCTTCTTTTTTTGGTACATCTTTCCCTTTTAAATATATAGGAATGGCTTCATCTAATAATTCGTCAAGTTTTTTATCTATATTCTGTTCCTTCATGTTAGTGTCACTCCTTTCTTTTCCAGTTTCTCAACTAGTAGTCTTCTACCTCTTTCTGTTCTTTTCTTAACAGTATCATAATTCACATTAAGCAATTTAGCAATCTCTTTTTTAGAATAATTGTGAAAATGTTCAAGAATAATCACATCTTTATAAATTGTTGGCAGTTCTCCTATTGCCTTAACCACGTCACTAAGTGTTTCATTATATATCACTACGCTTGATGGACAATTGAAAGATCCTATTTCATTATTTTCATTATCACCAAATAAATCAATATATTCAGAGTTTGCCATTAGACGTGCCCTTTTATTATACATATTAATTGCTATATTTCTACAAATAATAATTAGAAAACTTCTCGTCTTAACTACATCTTCTGGTTCTATCTTATCAAGACTATTTATAATCTTAATAAAAGCTTGTTGTACAGCATCTTCAGCTAGTTGAGCATCTTTTAATATTCTATATGCTTCCTTATACATACAAACTTTATAATTTTCATATAATACAACTATTTTGTCAGAATCTTTTCTACAAATCTTATCATCGCAGTTCATATAGCTTACACCCCTCCTTATTAACATGCGAATGTTGGCGAAATTATATAACCTTTGACAAATTCATTCAATATTTGTTACTCATTTTCTACTATTTTTTTGTTTGAAGAAGCATGCACTGTGCGGGTTTGCGAGAATTTAGTCGTTTTTTGTCTTATAATAAAAGTATTTTATATTTCACATTTTAATGATAAAATGTATTCAAAAGGAGTGATTTTTTTGGAAACTGCAAATATCGAAAAGTTTATGCCTACTGTTTATCAAGCTGAAATATTAGTAAAAAATAATTTGGAAACATATAGAAGAAAGGGTGTAAAAGTTTTTAAGATAATTCATGGATATGGTTCTACTGGAAAAGGTGGTGCTTTAAGAACTGGGATTAGAGATTATCTTACACAACTTAAACGTGCTAAAATAATTGCTGATTTTGTTGCCGGTGAAGAATGGTCTGTGTTTAATGATACCACAAGAAAAATATTAGATTTGGATAACAGCTTTAGAAAGGATTCCGACCTTGGTAAAATGAATTCTGGCGTTACTATTATTGTGATTAGTTGGGACGGCAGCACCGATTCATTAAGTAATACAACATATAGGCCAAGCAGAAATTAAGAAAGGTACAAGAAAGATGAAAATCTTCGATTTTCATTCTTTCGTCCCTCGAGAGTTTTCGACTGAAAGGAAGAAAATCTCTCGCATAAATTAAAGTTTTTTATGCAATAGGAAAGAAAATCAATACATAAAAAGTTGCAAATTTGTTACTTTCCTATTGCATAAAAAAACTTCGTAGATGAGCGTTTTGTTCCTCTACGAAGTTTTTTCATGGAGCACACTGTGCTCCGCTACGAATAGGTTAGCTTGGTCTTTTTCCGTCTGGATAGTATTTCTTATAAAATTCTTCTCTAAATTCTAGTAATCTATCTTCTTCAATTGCTGTCCTTACATTTTCCATAAGTCTTACTAAGAATCTTAAATTATGAATTGATAATAATCTTGCACCTAGTATCTCTCCACATTTTATTAAATGTCTTATATATGCTCTTGTATAATTTCTACAAGTATAACAATCACATTCTGGATCTAGTGTTGTAAAATCTCTTTCATATGTGGCATTTCTTACAACAAGCTTTCCTTGAGATGTTAATGCTGTTCCATTTCTTGCAATTCTTGTTGGTAATACGCAATCACACATATCTATTCCTCTTACAACGGCTTCTATTAAATAATCCGGAGTTCCAACACCCATTAAATATCTTGGTTTATTCTCTGGCAAGAAAGGTGTTGTATAGCCTAGAATATCATACATTAATTCAGCAGGTTCTCCAACGCTTAGTCCACCAACTGCATATCCTGGAAAATCTAAATCTACTAATTGCTTTGCACTTATTTCTCTTAAATCTTTATACATTCCACCTTGTACAATTCCAAATAACCCTTGTCTATCTGGATTTTTATTAGCCACCTTACATCTTTCAGCCCATCTTGTAGTTCTTTCCATAGATTTTCTCGTGTATTCATAATCTGCTGGATATGGAACACATTCGTCAAAAGCCATCATTATATCTGAACCTAAATTATTTTGAATAGATATTGATTTTTCTGGTGATATAAATAGTTTAGAACCGTCTAAATGAGATTTAAAAGCAACTCCTTCTTCTGTAATATTTCTTAAATCACTTAAACTAAATACTTGAAAGCCACCGCTATCTGTTAGTATTGCTCCGTCCCAATTCATAAATTTGTGAAGCCCTCCAGCATCGGCAACTAAATCATCACCTGGTCTCAAAAACAAGTGATACGTATTCGAAAGTATTATTTTTGCTTTCACTTCATTTTTCAATTCTTCCGGAGTCATTGCTTTTACTGTTCCACAAGTTCCAACTGGCATAAATACTGGTGTTTCTATTATTCCATGTGGTGTATGAATTCTGCCACGCCTTGCACCTGTTTTTGCATCTTTTTTTATTAATTCATATTTTATTGGTTGTTCCATAAAACTCTCCTTTAATTTATTTTATAAGCATTGCATCGCCAAAGCTGAAAAATCTATATTTTTGTTCTACCGCAACTTTATATGTATCAAGTATCATCTCTCTTGTTGCAAGTGCAGATATAAGCATTAATAAAGTACTTTCTGGTAAATGAAAGTTTGTTATTAAGTTATCTAATACTTTAAACTTATATCCTGGATATATAAATATCTCCGTATTTCCCTTTTGAGGTTTTAAAAATCCGTTTTCATCTGCTGCACTTTCCACTGTTCTACATGATGTTGTTCCAACGCAAAAAACCTTACCACCATTTGCTTTTGTTTCGTTTATTATATTGCAGGCTTCTTCAGATATTTCATAATACTCTGAATGCATTTTGTGTTCTTCGATATTTTCTTCTTTTACTGGTCTAAATGTTCCAAGTCCAACATGCAAGGTGACTTTTGCAATCCTTACACCTTTTTCTTCGATCTTCTGCAACAATTCTTTTGTAAAGTGAAGACCAGCTGTAGGTGCAGCACTAGAACCGATAACCTTAGCATATACAGTTTGATATCTGTCTTTTTCTTTTAATTTTTCATGTATGTATGGTGGTAATGGCATAACTCCAATTTTATCCAATATCTCATTTAGTATTCCACTAAATTCCAATTTTACTTTTCTATTTCCATCTTCGAATATATCAATCACTTCTGCTGTTAAAACCACTTGTTCCTCTGCTTTAAAGTATATCTTTGTACCAATCTTACATTTTTTGCCTGGTTTAACTAGTACTTCCCACTCGTTATTGCCATAATCTTTCAAAAGCAGCATTTCTATTTTTTCATCCTTGCCTTCTCTACTTCCATATATTCTTGCGGGGATAACTTTTGTTTCATTTATTACTAGGCAATCTTTAGGCGATATATATTCTATAATCTCTTTAAATACTCTATGTTCAATTTGTCCCGTTTTTCTATCTAAAACTAATAATCTTGACTCATCTCTTTTATCTGCTGGTGATTGAGCTATAAGCTCTTCTGGTAAATAATAATTAAAATCAGATAATTTCACTTTTACCACTCCTTTTTAAGTATCATGATTTTCAAGCATTCAAAAATAATGGTGCGTTTATTCTATCAAGCAAAAATGCTCTCCTATATGGAAAGCATTTTTACATTTTTTGTTTTATTTTAATAATCCGTTTGCTCTCATCCATCTAATTCTTGCTGTTGGATCTAATATCTTCTTTCTTAATCTGATGTTCTTTGGAGTAACCTCAACAAGTTCATCCTCAGCAATGTATTCAATTGCTTGCTCTAAGCTCATTTGTCTAGGTGGAACTAATCTTAATGCATCATCACTTCCAGAAGCTCTTGTATTTGTTAAATGTTTTTCTTTACATACATTAACTTCCATATCTTCTGGTCTTGGATTTTCACCTATTATCATACCTTGATATACATCAACACCTGGTCCAATAAATAGTGTTCCTCTTTCTTGTGCATTGTATAAACCATAAGTTATTGATTTACCAGTTTCAAACGCTATCAAAACACCTTTTGTTCTTGGTGATATTTCACCTTTATATGGTTCATATCCCATAAATACATGGTTCATTATTCCATTACCCTTTGTATCTGTTAAGAATTCACTTCTATATCCAACTAATCCTCTAGCAGGTATTTTAAATTCAAGTCTTGTATATCCTCTATCACCAACTAGCATATTAGTCATCTCTGCTTTTCTTGTTCCCAACTTTTCAATTACAGAACCTGTATATTCATCTGGAACGTCTATTACAAGTTCTTCTATTGGCTCACATTTTACTCCATCTATTTCTTTATAGATAACAGAAGGTCTTGATACCATGAATTCAAATCCTTCTCTTCTCATTGTTTCAATAAGAACAGACAAGTGTAATTCTCCACGTCCTGAAACCTTAAAGCTATCTGGACTATCTGTTTCTTCAACTCTTAAGCTTACATTTGACTCTAGTTCTTTCATTAATCTATCTCTTAAATGTCTAGATGTTACGAACTCTCCTTCTCTACCAGCAAAAGGTCCATTATTTACACTAAATGTCATTGTAAGTGTTGGTTCATCAATGTCAACGAATGGTATTGGCTCCGGATTATTAACATCTGCAATTGTTTCACCGATATTAATATCTGGTATTCCGACAACAGCTATAATATCGCCAGCAGGTGCAGAATCAATTTCAAACTTCTTCAATCCCTGATATGTGTATAATTTACCAATCTTTAAATTTTGTATTTTCCCATTTTTTCTACAAACAGCAACATTTTGTCCTTGAGTTATAGAACCTCTTTCAACTCTTCCTATAGCTATTCTTCCAACATAATTATCATAATCTATGCTTGAAACTAGCATTTGAAGTGGCTTATTTGGATCTACTTTTGGAGCACCAATATATTTAATTATTGTTTCAAAAATAGGAGTCATATCTTTTCCAGGTGTCTTTAAATCAAGTGATGCTGTTCCTTGTTTTCCAGATGCATAAATAACTGGGAATCCAAGTTGTTCATCATTTGCTGCAAGATCAAAGAATAAATCAATTACTTCGTCAACAACTTCTTCAGGACGAGCTCCCGGTCTATCTATTTTATTTAACACAACAATTGGCTTTAAGTTTAATGCAAGTGCTTTTCTTAAAACGAATCTTGTTTGTGGCATAACTCCCTCAAAAGCATCTACTAATAGCAATACACCATCTACCATTTCAAGTACACGTTCAACTTCTCCTCCGAAGTCAGCATGTCCTGGAGTATCAATTATATTTATTTTGTAATCGCCATAAGTTACGGCAGTATTTTTAGAAAGTATTGTTATTCCTCTTTCTTTTTCCAAATCATTTGAGTCCATGACTCTTTCATCAACGTGTTCATTTTCTCTGAATGTACCAGCTTGCTTTAATAAAGCGTCAACTAGCGTTGTTTTACCATGGTCAACATGGGCTATTATAGCAACGTTTCTTATTTCCATTCTAATTCTTCCCCTCAAAATAATATATAATTCTAAGTAACGATAGTTAGCTTCACATTGCTTAGAAAAAGTCAATTTATCGTCCCTTACAATAACAATTTTTATGGGACGATGCTACCACCGTCCCTTATGTCTTTAACTATTCTTCTACTGGAGCTTCTTCTTTGTTTTCTTCTGTAGAAGCACCTTCAAGTTCACGAATTGAAAGTTCAATTCTCTTCTTGTCTAAATCAATTTCAACAACTTTTGCTGTAACTTCTTGTCCTAATTCTAACACGTCTTGTGGTTTAGAAATTCTCTTTGTTGTAATATTTGATATATGAACTAGAGCCTCTAGACCATCTTCTAATTCTACAAATGCACCAAATGGTTTCATACTTACAACTTTACCTGTAACAATATCTCCTACTTGGTATTTAACATTTGCCCAAGGATTATCTTCAGGTCTTCTGTATCCTAATGAAATCTTCTTAGTTTCTTTATCAGCTTTAAGAACTGTTACTTCAATTTCTTGTCCTACTCTTAATACTTCTGAAGGACTCTTTATAGGTTTCCATGAAATTTCTGAAATGTGAAGTAATCCGTCTACGCCACCAATATCAACGAAAGCACCGTAATCTGTTAATTGTTTAACTGTACCTTTAATTACTTTTCCTTCTTCTATTTCGTTCCATGTCTTTTCAATTTGTTTTTGTCTCTCTTCGTTAGCAAGTTTTCTTTCTGAACCAACAATCTTTCTCTTTTCTGGATTATATTCAATAACCTTAAGAGCAAGATTCTTACCTCTATATTCTACTAAATCTGTAACTTTTTTAGCAAGTTGTGTTTGTGGAACGAATATTTTAATATTTCCACATTCAGCTATAACACCACCATTTACTACATCAGTTACTTTTGCATTAACTGGCTTGTCTTCTTTTACATTGTTTTCAAATTCTTCTCTTAATTTCTTTGTCTCTAATCTCTTTGTAGATAGAAGAATATTACCTTGTCCATTATTCATTCTTAAGATATATGCTGTGATTTTGTCACCAACTTTATACTTATCTGTTGGTTTTTCATCACCATAAGTAAATTCATCTCTAGGTATAATACCATCTGCTTTGTATCCTAAATCAACGAAGATATCATCTCCAACTATGTCAACGATAGTACCTTCAACAACTGTTCCTTCCTCTAATTTTTTAAGTGAGTTTTCATATAACTCTGCAAAATTTTGTCCTTCATTATTTGACATTATAAAATCAATCCTTTCTTACTTTCTCTGCTAATTTTTGATTTTAACTACATACTAAAAACACATGCCGTCAAAATCTTATTCATTATCCTATATTTGGCACTAAAAGTCAATAGTAAATAATAAGAAAAAAGCAGAAAATCAAAGATTTTCTGCTTTTACTGTGATTACATTAGTGTAACTTTACTTTTTATTGTTGTAGTAACTTCTAATAGTCCACAATGCCCTGCAATCCGTATTGTTCGCAGCCCGCCTTGTCGCTATCTGATAAGGACTTTCGCCTCGTGCATTCTTCTTCTTGAGATTCACATCGTTTTCAATCAAAACATTCAATATACGAATTTCATTAGTTGTAATACAAGTCTCTAAAAGATAATGCACTGCTGTATTTCCAAAATTATCGGTAGCATCAATGTCTACTCCTGCTCTAGCAAGTACTCTCACCACCTTATCAGATGCATGATGTAGAACTGCATAATGTAATGAAGTCATTCCATTTTCACATTGCAAATTAGGATTTGCTCCAAGCTTTAAAAGCTCTTCAACCAAATCTTCCTTTTTGTTGATTATAGCCCAATTAAGTAGGGTAAGCTTATCTGCTCCCTCTTGATAATTAATATCAAGTCCTGCCTTAGTGAAAAATTCTAAAGTTCTAAAAGGAATGTCATCAAATGGTATAATCGTTTTAATACCATATTTGTCCATCTTATATCTAGCACCATTTTTTACAAGCCACTCTGCAATTTCAAATCTTCTGCACTCAATTGCCTTGTACAAGGGATCAGTTCCAAGTTCGCTAATTGCCTCAACATTCGCACCAGAAGTAATCAAGAAAATAACATTTTCAAGATTGCCTTCTAATACCGCATAATCAAGTGCTGTACAATGGGTAAACTTTCTGCAAAAGTCTATATTTGCACCAGCTTCAAGAAGAATACTTAGAGTTTCATAGTTACCATATGAGGCAGCTATCATAAGTAAAGTCTCACCATTCCTTTCTGTGTTTGGAGAAAGACCTTGCTCAATATACACTTTCAACATATGGTTGTTACATTCCCTGATTGCTTGGCGAGCCTCATAAAAATTAACAGCATTACTCATTTTTGCAACCCTCCTCTTATCACATAACTAATTCTTAAAGGACACAAGTTAAGCCATCGTGCGAAATATAAGTTTCCTTGAAAATGCTTCTGGCTTCGGTAAGTATATCATCTTCATTGTACTTTGGCCAAATATGAGATAACAATAGCAAACCAACATTAGCATCTTTTGCAATTGTAGCCACTTGAATTGCTGTAAGATGATCATTGGCATTTTCTTTTTGAGCATCCTTTGAAAGCAAACTTGCTTTTGCAATCAAAACATCAGAATTTTTGGCAAACTCAACAGCAGCATCATGTGAATCGTAACTCATATCACCAGTATACACAATATTTGTTCTGTCACTAGTCAACCTAAACATATATGATGGAATATTTTCATGAATCAATTTACTAGCATGTATACTGAAGTCATCATTTTTCAGTATACAACCTGGCATAATGTCATGATATTCACAGTATGAATTCTTTCGACTAGTGATATACTTATTATCCCCCATCGGAAATGGCGGAAGATAAATTTGCACTTTATCATTAAGGCAGCCAAGATTATGAAAATAATATGATGCATATTGGATAGATCTAAGTCCAGCATAATGATCAACGTGTAGATGAGAAATAAATACGAATAAGTTTTCGAGTTCCTTAGGCAATGACATGTTTGAATCAGTTCCTGCACCACAGTCAAGTAGTACGAATTTATTGTTAATTGTTGCAAGAAATCCTACTCCAGCTTTTCCTCTGGTTGCATATGGCGACCTAGTTCCTAACACTCTTAAAATCATTCCTTTTTCCTCCTTAAAAATGTCAATAAAAGTTTTGCTACTACGCTACGAGAATGTGTAATTATACCTCCTCCCATTTATATTAGAATTTTAGCGAAGTAATTATATAATGTTTTTATATTTATGTCAAGTTGTATACATATTTTCCCAGTGTATTATAAAACAATTAAGAGCAAACTAAAAGGAATGTATTCTGCTTAATACAGAAGACATTCCTTATTAGTTCTTTAATTTTCTCTGTTAGACATTTTTCTGAGAAAGAATCCCTCGGTATAAATTTATATATCGAGGGATTCAACAGACTTAATCATCGTATGTCCTTATGGTCCACATTACTCTTCCGTCATTATTATTTGCAAAATTTCTAGAAGCAATTTGATATGGAGTTTCACCACGATTATTTGGTTTTCTTAGATTAGCACCGTTTTGAAGCAGTACATTTATAACGCGAATTTCTTTATCCCCGCAATTTTTCATTACAATGTAATGCAACGGCGTATTACCTGCTTCATCAATAACATTTACCTTGGCTTTTCCTGAAATGAGTTGTTGCACCACCTTATAATCCGCCCCATAAAGAATAGCATAATGCAAAGAAGTTATTCCATCAAAATCAGTTGCATTTGGGGCCGCTCCTAAAAATAAAAGCTTAGTAATAAGTTTGAGATTATTTTTAGCTATTGCCCAATTAAGCAATGTAACATATTTACTTTTCGGTTCTTGATAATTAACATCCAAACCAGCATGTACAAGCAATTCCATGGTATCAGAAGGAATGTCATCAAGGTCAAGCAAAAGCTTTATTCCGATTTCACCCATTCTATACCTTGCACCATTCTTCATGAGACAATTAGCAATTTCAAAATATTCTCCTTGTAAAGCTTCCCAAAGAGGATCTGTTCCATCATAATTGCGTTTATTAACATCTGCATGATTAGCAACAAGTGAAACTACATTGTCAAGATTGCCAACCTTAACAGCTGCACTAAGAGCAGTGTAACCATTACAAGCATCAATCTCGGCACCAGCATTAAGCAATTCAGCAATAGATTCCGAATTACCATGAGTCGCAGCTTCGCAAAGCAAAGTAGTGTCACCATATGGATCAAAAGAGTTGGCATCAAGCCCGGAATCCAAATACTTTTTCAGTATTTTAGTATTTCCCTCTCGAATTGCCTGCCGTGCTTCCTCAAAATGAACCTCATACATAGTTGCCATACAACTTTCTCCTTTCAATCTTCACTGTAGAACAATTGAACATGTGTCCGAGAATATAATTATACCTCCTCTTTTATAAAATTATTTAAGCTTTTCAATTATAGTATTTTTTTAAAATTATGTCAAGTATTTATACATATTTTTCCAACGCAAGTTTATTCTGACGCTTTTAATGCCAAAATCTCTTCTTTAAGCTTATCTGTCAGAGTAATTATATCTCGAGGGTTTAATTCTTTACCAGTTGTATAACTATCCATAGGAATAGGTTTACCAATTCGTATTTTAACTTTAGTAAACGGCTTATATGTTCCTTCTATTCCTATCGGAATTATTGGAACGTTTTCAGAAAGAGCAATTAATGCAGCTCCCTTCTTTAATTTAATTCCCTTTTCCATCCCATGTCTCGTTCCTTCTGGAAATATCATCAACATATCGCCTTGTTCCAAATACTTTTTAGAATCTTCTATGGCACGCATATCCCCTTTTCCTCTACTTACAGGATAGCATCCAACTTCTCTCATTAACCAATTTTTAAACTTTGTATTGAAAAGTTCCTCTTTCGCCATTGGCCATATCATTCTCTTTATATATATTACAATCGAAATCGAATCTAGCAGATGTACATGATTAGGACACAATATTGCAGGTCCTTTATCTGGAATATTTTCTAATCCTTTAATATCTATTTTATAAACCAAATGACAATACACTGCTAAAAGATTTTTCAATATAGTTCTTACAATCATTTTATTTCTCCTTTTCACTAGTTAGCCTATTTCTTTATCCGTTATTATTTCATGTACTTTTTCATACACTTCTTCTATGGTTAAGTTTGACGAATCAACAACAATTGCATCTTTTGCTATCATCAAAGCACCGACAGGCTTATTCATATCATTTTTATCCCTTGCATTTATCTTTTCTAAAGTTTCTTCAAATGTAGTATTCACACCCTTAGCTATCAGCTCATCAAATCTTCTTTTTGCCCTAATTTCTGGTGTTGCTGTTAAATATATTTTTACATCAGCATTAGGGAAAACAACTGTTGTTATATCTCTTCCCTCCATTACTACATTCAATTCTTGTCCAAATTTTTGTTGCATTTCGACTAATTTTTTTCTTATCTCTACTATTGCTGAAACTGTTGAAACAACATCATTTACTCTTGGCGTTCTTATTTCTTCAGTTACATCCTCATCATCTAAAAACACATGTTGCTTATCTGCAATATTCATAAATTCAATTTTTGTTTCTTCTAATAACTTTTTAATTTTTTCTATATCATCTAATTGTATATTGTTGTTTAACATTTTTAATGCTATGCACCTATACATTGCTCCCGTGTCTATGTATGTATATCCAAGTCTTTTTGATATTAAGCTTGCTATTGTTCCTTTACCAGTTCCTGCTGGTCCATCAATAGCTATTATCATAAAAAACACCTCCTATATTTATATATACTTTACGTTGCTATCATTCAACGCAATTATATAATATAGGAGATGTAAAATCAATTCTATTCTTTAATGTGTTCCTTCTGTTTCATAATCATCATTTGCCCTTAAGCCAACTTCATATATTGCCATTGCTGCTCCCTCTTCAATATCAGATATAACAGCCGTTTTTCCATTTGGCAAATTAATAGTATAATCATGATATTTTGTGCCTTCCTTTTCCCATCTTGTTTGTCCGTTTGGTTTTGAATAGCTCAAATAATTAGCTCCCTCACTATTTGTTATTATAGTATCAAATGTTACAATTATATATCCATCTTTTAATAATCCATTCTCATTCTTCGATACATCATTTCTCGTTTTATCTTTTCCTAATAGTACCTTTGTGCTTGCTGGCAAATAAAATTCACCATACCAATGACCACTACTATTTCTAATATCTTTTTCGCTTTCTACAGATTCTGATTTTTTAGCATCTGTCATAAATGCCGTAGTGTTTCCTTTATATCCATACAAATTGGCACACTCTGAAATATTATTTCGTGGTAGCTTAGTATCTACTGCAATCAAATCAAGTTTGTCAAATATAGAACCGATAACTGTAGAAACTGTGTAATTCTTTTCAACATTATTTACTTTTCCATGCATTATTTCATAATTAAATCCTGAATTATTTACATTTCCATGTGTATTAGACATTATCATTTTTATACTTAAATCATTTTCTAAACTTAGCTTTATATACTTGTCATTCATTGTATTATAAAACAATGATATGTTTGATGTTGCTTTTCCACCATCTTTAGAAACATAATAGAAATTTGGTTTTATTATAATTTCATCACTTGCTACACCTTTTGTTTTTAAATCGAAGTAAAATCTATATCCTAATTTTAGTCCCATATTATAACCAGATAAATAATTCTGATTATACTGTCCAATTGGTAAGTATAAATTCTTTTCACTTTCCTCTATGTTTCCTAATTTTAAAGTATTAGTTAGCTTGTTCATCCAACCAATATCATCCGAATCTCTTATCTCCAAATCATATAATACTCCAGCTATATATACTTTAAAATCATTTTGTAAAACATATATATCCTTATTATTTGATTTATCTTTCGCTATATAGTCTACCTCTTCAATATTAGCTTTAACATTATAATCTGATGGAGTATTAGCAGCTACTATTCTCACAGATATATCTCCATAACTTTTATCTTTTACCCATGTAGGAATTATAAAATTGTATTTTTCTATATTAAGTCCAGTATGTTTATCTAATTCGCCTAAATCAAACCATGTGTTTGCAAGTATAAGCTTTTTATCTTTAATCGTTTTTCCGTCATTTTCAAATTTTATTGCGTATACATCAAACGAAAATTTCACTAATTTCATCTTAGCAAATGTTGCTAGTTTCAATCCTTTTTCTGCATACTTTTCTTCATCATACAATTTATTACCACCACAATTGTATGCTTTGTCGCCATATCCATCGTAACTAACTCCATTAGCATTCAATGTATATTCATGCATTCCACCATGAGGAATTAGTATCGAAAATACACTATCAAGTGTTAATACATTTTGTATTGATTCGTCTATTAACTGATTATCATTTTTACCATCGTTTGTTTCTGTAATTAACTCTGTATAATTAACAACTGGTGTATGTATGCTTATAGAATTCATTCTTATTTGGTTTGGCAAATATTCTTTTACCCTCTTCTCATCATCTTCTGCATCGTTAACAACGTAATCAGTAATCTTCTCATGAAACTTATATGTTACAGTAAGCTTAGTTGATGGATACACTTTATTTTCGGCTTTTGAATATGTGTATACATTTCTTTCATTGAAAAGTACACTACCATTTATTAAAGGAGCGATAGAAGTTTTATAATAGTATCCAGCATCAGCAAGTTCTATTACACTTGCAAGTCTAGAAGCAGACATATATGTTCCAATTCCATTTAAATATATTACTCTTTTTCCCTCTGCTGTTACTGTTAAATAGTCTCCATTAACAACAGAATTTTCTTTTATTATATTATCTACAACAGAATGATTCTTTTCATATGTTTTCACGATAGAATTCATATCAGGTTTTTCATAATCTATTCCGTCTAGTAACACCTCAAGATAGTATGTATCTCCATCCTTTATTAATGTACATTGTTCGGAACTATTTATTGTTAATTTGCCTCCTGGTATATATGACATATATGGTTTGTTTTCTCCATAATTTGCATCTATACGCACCTTACCATTTTCCTTATAATGCTTTGTGTCTATTACGGATTCATTATCTATTATTGCATTATCTAGTATAAATAAGTTAGCATTTGCTCCGCCATAATATTGATAATCTAAATCGTATATAAGAGGTATAGTTGCATATGCTGTTTCAATATTTGATGTAATTCCATTATCATTATTATTATTGCTTGTATAATACTTTTTCTTTAAAATTACATTCACACTTTGTTTCTTGTTTAATATTGAAAGAACATTTTCAATTATATAACTATCTGTTACAACATTTGCGTATAAGTCTTCATCCGTTGGCATTGCATCATCCACGTTATATTCTTCATCACCTTTATCATTAGAGCGAATTATAGCAAATGGTTCATTATAAGTTTCGTTTATATCTGGTTTAGGTGGTACTTTTCTATAAACAAAGATTAATTCTCTGTCATTTCCATTATCAATAACTTTTACTTTTTCTAGTTTTTTCACATCTGTATTTGTATTATCATCTAATATATATTTTATTAATTCATATCCATCAATTTCAGTAACTGGTATTGTCGCTGTATTTTTTCCATTTTCCTTATCTAATATTTTATATACTTCTGATGGCATTAATGTGTTACCCTCTTCATCAATATAAGAAACATTTACTATATTGGCTTCTTCATAGTACTTAAACTCAATATATAAATCAGCCCACACTTTATTCATAACAGTCATCAATTCTTCCGTGTTTAGTATATATGCATTAGCAAAAGATGAAAAATCAGAAGCCATTTCCAATTTACTACTAGGCACATTACTAGGAACAAATGTTTTATTCCCGGCAATTACTTTATACAAAGTCTTTGTTCCCTTATTTAAGTCTTTTGTATATATCCATGCTTGTACAAGTGAAAAGCTCGAAGCATCATATTTGTAATTCTTTGTTCCACCTGAAGTTAAATTAATATTCATTTCATTATATCCATTTTCTCTTGGCTTTGTTGTATCCAAAGATTTTACAACCATGCTGTCACCAATTAATTTTATTGTATAGTGTAATGCTTCACCATTTAAATCATTTATTACTTTTCCCGTGTTGTAATTTATATTTTTAATTTCAACTTCTGGATATAAATAATTAAACACTATAATCTTATCATTGCCGTATCCTATGTTTTCTTTTCTCAAAATTGTTGCACCATTTATATCACTTGATGAATTTATTGCCGTTAAAAAAGTCACATTTCTTTTATCATTTCCCTTAGAATTCATAAGAGTAGTAGTATTAACATTATACGTTTGTTTAGCAATAATATTTGAATCAGAAATTGAATCCTTATATACCGTATAACCAGTTAAAATATATCCTGGCCAAAAATTCTTATTCAAAGAAGAAAATGACTTTGGTGCAAAATTAGAGTTACTCGTATCATAATCCGTAACACTTGGTATCTTAATATTATTTAAGTTTTTATTTGTATTAATTATATTCTTTCCAACAACATGATTAACTTCCTTTATATAAACTGGTTCATAGTAAAACACAACACTTACCCCAAGTCCATTATATGAAAATGACGAATTAACAGATACTGACGAATCTGTTGTAATAGTCATTTCATCTGGCTTATTATATATGCTATAATTGCCTCCGTGATCCGGAACCATATTTAACTAAGTAACCTTTATATCTATAGCCTGCTACTTGTGTCCAATTCATTTCTGCAGTTATGTTTGTTGTAATATTTTTCTTAGATGTTCCAGAATATACTGTTTTACTCATTATAGAATCAATTGGCGTTGCCAATCTTCCATCTTTATTAAGTATTACATTTCCATTAGTATCTCTATAAGCAACTGCTATATATGCTTTGATATTACTTGGAGATTCTTTTCCTACACCATTTCCACCAACATTAAACAATGTAGAAAAAAGTAATTGACCATAGCCACCTAATGAATAACCTAAAATATTAAATGTTATTCCATGTGTTAAAACAGGTGACATTAATATTTCATATTTTCCATTAGAAAGATCTGTAAAATATATAACAAACTTTCTATTTGAAGCATCAGACGTACTTCCAAAGAATTCTTGTCTAAGCGTATAAGTAGCACCAGAAAGCCATGTACTTTTTATTGTAGAATCTCTGCTAAACCAATCTATTAATGGCGAATCAATCGCACTAATAGCAAAGTCTCCAAGTTGTGATACTACAGTAGATACTTGGTAGGCATTAATAAAATTCAAATTAGGATCTGCGTTTATCTGATTTTTTAATTCATTTACAATCTGCTCCTTTGCCGCATCATTATATCCACCTAATGCTCCAAGCTCGCACAATTTATTAGTAATTTGTTCCATTGTTGCATCATCCATATATCCAACTCTTTCGGATATTTTTTTTAATTCCTTACCGATAAGTTTAGAATAATGACTATAGTAATTACCATTTGTATAAGCTCTTACTCTAAGGCAATTATTATCAATAGTTATTAACTCACCGTTTTCGTTTATTGGCATAAAATTGCATTTTATAGTCTCATCTTTAAATATAGTTTCTTCCTTCATAGGATTTGGATTTCCAACCATTGTATATTCTTCTTTTTTAGGAAGCTTTGGAAGTTTTGAATCGCTTGTATAACTCAACTTCAAGTATTCTCCACATACAACACAAGGAGCTACATCTCCGGCAATTCTTATTTTATCTATATCAAAATAATGTAATCCCTTCGTTGCACTGTTTTTCTTACTGTGTACATACGAACAAGATGAACAAGTATGAGGAGATGTACTACCACCACTCCAATTATGTTTTTCAACACCTGTATATTCACCACAACTTGTACAAACAAGCTTATGATATGTATCTAAATCATCTTGAGATGAATATGTAATTCCTAGAACAGTATCACCTTTATTAAGTCTTACTGGAGAGTTATTATGTCCTCTGATTCCAACATACCCGCATTTACACTTTGCTTTGTGGGAAGTCTCATTATACCTAGTATAGCTAATAAAACTGTGACTCTTTAATCCTAAACTTTTGCCACAAGAACAATATGCCAAATGGTATGAATTATTTCCATAATTTACAACTTTAGAAACAGTATGTCTTGTTTTTCCATTACATTTTTTACATATCGAACAGTATGAGTAATGATAAGTTGCAGGTTCATTGTCTAAATATACTTTATGTGTACATTTAGTTGCCAAAGTCTTGTCAATAACTGAACTTATATTACTATTTGTTTTTGCAGCATATATAGTAATTCCATTATTAAATGCTAATATTACCACTACTACAAATAACATATACATTATTTTTTTACACATTCACTCCACCTCCTATTTCTTAAAACGATAAATCATAGTTGCCGCTTCTGCTCTAGTCATATTGTTGTATGGTTTAAACGTGTTATCTGAATATCCTGTAATAAGATTTTTACTACAAGCATGTCTTAAATAAAGTAAATCATCATTATTTAAAGACAATACATCTTTAAATTTGACTTTTTCATTTGTAGATAGACTATTACCCCTCATTAGTAAATCAGCTCTTGTTATTATTCTAACCATTTCGATTCTAGTTATTGGTTTATCTATGTTACTTAAATTAATACTACCTGAAGTTATAACTCCGTATCTTTCTGCAATCCAAACATATGGTCCCGCCCAATGATCTAAATTTGACTCTGCATCATTGATATCAATCCAATCAGGAAGAGCAGCCATAACCACAAGTTTAATAAACTCAGCATTTGTAACTGTTCCGTTAGGCTTAAATGTTCCATCTTTGTATCCATTTATAACATTCTTGCTCGTTAGATACATAATGTACTCATATGCCCAATGATTAGTTGGTAAGTCCTTAAATGCCAAAGCATAAACGCTACTAAATATCATAATGATAATTAGTAAAAATGAAATCGTACGTTTCATAACATCACCACCATATAAGCTATTTAAGTAAAGTTTAACATCAAAAAAGAATAGTTACCATAAGTTATCTTATTTGTAACCAATTTGAAAACTCTGCTTAACATTTTCGTAACATTATGTAAATACAATCAAACTTCTACCTACCAAGGAATATTTATTTGGACATTGCATACTTATTTATTAGGTGATGAACATGAAAATATATAATGTAAGTTCAAAAAAAATAATTGGAATTACTATATTAGTTTTAATCCTAATAATATTGTTTTCGATTTCAATTAATTTGATAAAATCTTCTAAATCAATTGAAATGACAATTGATAATTATACTAATATATTAAAAGACTGTCATAAAAATCCTTATAACTATGTGAATAAAAAGATAAAAACCTCTGGGTATATATACAGAAGTGCCGACTTTTCTGAGTCTCAATTTGTAATAGCCCGTGATATGCTAATAAATAAAAACGAATCTCAAGTGGTTGGCTTTCTCTGCGAATATGAAGATATTAAAAACTTTGAAAATAATGTGTGGGTATACGCCGAAGGAACTATAAACATTGGCGATTATTATGGTGCGATTCCAATTATTAAAGTAAGTCACATTCAAAGAATAACAACACCAAATGATACATTTGTGAACTTACCTAGTGACGAGTAAAGCACAAGAAAGATGAAAATCTTCGATTTTTCATTCTTTCGACTCTCGAGAGTTTTCGACCGAAAGGAAGAAAATCTCTCGCATAAATTAAAGTTTTTTTGTATAATAGGAAAAAAAATTAATACATAAAAGGTCGCAAATCTGTTACTTTCCTATTACAACACAAAAAAGGCTATCCTTTTGGATAGCCTCTCTCATCTTATTTATTATTCTTCAACTGATCCTTCAGCTGGCTCGTTAAGTATTTTGTTGTACTCAGCTAAGATAGCTTCTTCGATCATTGTTCTTGTTTCAGAATTAATTGGATGTGCTATGTCTCTCCATTCTCCCTTTGGAGTCTTTCTGCTTGGCATAGCTATGAATGGTTTTTCAGCTGTTGTAGGTTCGATAACTTTGATATCATGTACTGCGAAAGCATTATCAAATGTTACTGAAGCAATAGCCTTCATTCTGTTTTCAGATTCTACTTTTCTTACTTTTACGTCTGTGATTTGCATTAAAACGCACGTCCTTTCTATTTTACGTTAGTTAGGCTGATTCATCAGTCAACTAAATATATATTACTACAAATTTTTCTAAAATCCTGCTTTAGTGTGACTTTTTTTATATTTTTTTCCTTTTATGGAATACTTTAAACGGTTTGGTAATATAATACTATGATGATATTCGTACTTTCTTGTGGACTTTAATGTTCATAATATATATAATAATGTTGTCGATTGGAGGTTTCTATATGGAAAATAATATATTAAAAGACACAAGTAAAAAAATACACATGATTGGTATAGGCGGCGTAAGCATGAGCGGAATCGCAGACATTATAACTTCAATGGGATTTACTGTCACAGGATCTGATATGTCAGAATCAGCCACAACAGATAGATTAGAAAAACAAGGAATACATGTTGTAATTGGTCACAACGCCGAAAATGTACATGGAGCTGATATAGTTGTTTATACTGCTGCAATCAAAGAAGATAATCCAGAAATTGTTGAAGCAAAAAAATTAGGAATCGAATTAATAGAAAGAAGTACTTTTCTTGGTCTACTTACAAAATTATATTCTGAAACAATTTCTATAAGTGGTACTCATGGAAAAACAACAACTACCTCAATGCTATCTCAAATATTTATAGATGCAGGCAAAGATCCAACGGTTCAAGTTGGTGCTGATTTAAAGATATTGGATAATCAAAATTACAGAGTTGGAAAAAGTGATTATTTCATAGTTGAATCATGCGAATATGTTAGAAGCTTTCTTAAGTTCTTTCCAAAGACAGCTGTAGTATTAAACATTGAAGCAGACCACTTAGACTGTTACAAAGATATAGATGATATAAAATCAGCTTTTAACACTTTTATAGATATTCCAGATGAAGAGGGACTAATTTTGTTAAATGCAGATGACAAAAACTGCATGGAAATTTCCAAGAATCATAAAGCAAGGCTTATGACATTTGGAATTGAAGACGTAAATGCTGACTGGATTGCCAAAGATATAAAACTTAATAAAAATGGCGGATATTCTTTCACGGCAACATCAAAAGAAGAAGAAATTGAAATAACTTTAAATGTACCTGGTCATCACAACATTTATAATGCTTTAGCAAGCACAGCAATTGCTAGAAATTATAATATTTCAGCAGATGTCATAAAGCAAGCTCTTTCGGAATTTAGAGGTGCTAGCAGACGTTTCGAATATGTAGGAACAATTAACGGTGCAAGCATATATGATGACTACGCACATCATCCAACAGAAATAAAAGCAACAATAAGCTCAGCAAAAAACATGCAATATAACAAGTTATGGGTTGTTTTTCAACCTCACACTTATACTAGAACTTACACCCTATTTGATGAATTCGTAAAAGCTTTTGAAGAGGCTGATAATGTCATAATAACAGATATTTATGCAGCTCGTGAAAAAGATACTGGTCTTGTTTCATCAAAACAACTTGCAGATAAGGTAAATAAATTTTCTAAAAATTGTATATACATTCCTACTCTTGAAGAATGCAAAGATTATCTACTAGCTCATATTAAAAATGATGATATCATCTTGACCGTTGGTGCTGGAAGCATTACAAAACTTGGCAGAATGATGTTAAAATAAGTATAAAAATACCCTTTTCTAAAAATGAAAAGGGTATTTTTATGTAAGAGGTTTTCTACATTTTAGTCGAAAACTCTCAAAGTTCGAAAAAATTTCGTTATGTTAATATTGCTTATTAATATTGTGGCACTCTTCTTCTTACATCTAGTTGTTGTAACATTTCTTCATTTTCAAGAGCTTTACCTGTTCCAAGAGCTACGCAAGATACAGATTCTTCTGCAATCATTACATTTATACCGGTTTTCTCTTGTATTAATTTGTCTAGTCCATAAACTAAACATCCACCACCAGTCATGTATATGCCTCTATCACTAATATCTGCAGATAATTCTGGCGGGGTTCTTTCTAATACTGAAAATACTGCTTCTATAACTTGATATGCTGGTTCTTGAAGAGCTTCTAATATATCATCAGAATTTACTGTTAAGTTAACTGGAAGTCCAGTCTTAAGGTGTCTTCCTCTAACTTCCATTTCAAGTCTTTGCATTCTTGGATAAACACAGCCTATATTTATCTTCAAATCCTCGGCTGTTCTCTCACCAATAATTACATTATATTTTTTCTTAATGTACTTAATGATATATTCATCAAATTTATTACCAGCGACTTTTATTGAAGTACTTGCAACTGCACCGCCTAATGAAATAACAGCTATATCTGTTGTTCCACCACCCATATCAACAACCATACTACCACATGCCTTATTAATATCAAGACCTGCACCAATGGCCGCAGCTATTGGTTCTTCTATCAAATATACTTTTCTAGCACCAGCTTGAGTTGCAGCATCAACCACAGCTTTTTTTTCAACTTCAGTAACACCAGAAGGTACACAAACCATTATAGTAGGTGCCATTACAAACTTTCCACAAACTTTTCTTATAAAATATTTAAGCATCTTTTCTGTTACTGAATAATCTGAAATTACTCCATCTTTAAGTGGTCTTATAGCAACTATATTGCCTGGTGTTCTTCCAAGCATTCTTCTAGCCTCTTCACCAACAGATACCACTTCTCCAGTATTTCTATCTATCGCTACAACTGATGGTTCCCTTAATACTATTCCTTTTCCTTTCACATGGACAAGTACTGTTGCTGTTCCTAAATCTATACCAATTGATTGCCCAAAGCCGAACATCAGCATCAACCTCTTTCTCTTACAATTTCTATTTTTATACAATAGGAAAGTAACAAATATACAACTTATTATGTATTAAATTCTTTTCCTATTGTATATAAAAACTTTAATTTATGCGAGAGATTTTCTCCTTTTCAGTCGAAAACTCTCGAGGGTCGAAAGAATGAAAATCACAGATTTTCATCTTTCTTGTTTATTACGGTTCTTTTACGTTTCTGTTACAATTATATTACATCATATATAAAATATCAAACAATTTTTATTTCTTTTTCCATACTAAATGAATAAATATATGCACAAAGTACTTTCTTACCAGTCATTGTCTCTAGAGCCAACTTATAATACTCAAGCTGCTTTTGATATCTAGCCTTAAATTCCTCTGAATTCAACAAGTGATCACTCTTATAGTCTACCACAATATATCCATTTTGTGTTTCCGCATATAAGTCAATTATACCTTGTACCATTATCTCATCACTTGCAGACGCATCATCAACTCCAAAAATATCTTTAACAGATATATTCAAATTAAATGGTACTTCCTTATATATTTTGTCTGCTCCCTTTATTATACTAAACAATTGGCTATTTAAAAACTTATTTATATCATTATACAATTTTTTTCTCACATCTATGTCATCAACATCTTCCAAAACCTCATCAACATCCAGCTTTTCAAAATCAAGTTTTTCCATTTTATTATGTAACAAAGTTCCATAAACTGCTCCAACGGTCTCATCTTCATTTATAAAGCTTGGAATTTCCATACTTCTTACACTTTGAGATTCTGTATAGTCGTAAATGTTATTTAATCTTTTTAGCTCACTAACTGATAACTTCGTTGGCAACTTAGTTGAAGTGATATAAGGATACATCCAATTAATTCTACTATCAATAAAATCCTTTTCTTTCGAATCAATATATTCAATATCAACGGCAGAATTTTCTAACTTCTTAATAGCCACATCATCAATATTAAGAACATCATCATAACTCCACTCTTTAACTTCCCAATCATTTTTTATAGACAATGCAACCTTGCAAATCCAATCAGCATAACTTTTAGCAGTACTTATCCCATACATACTAATAGGAGATTCCCATTCTTTAAATCTCTTCTCTAAGTTTTGTGTAAGAGCAGTAATAATAAGCTTTTCTCTTGCTCTTGTCATTGCAACATAAAGTATTCTCATTTCTTCAGCAAGTAGTTCTTTTTGGTTTTGAAGCTTTATAGCAAGCTTCGGAATGCTTTCATAAGTTATTCTTTTCCTTACATTAATAATATCAACGCCTAATCCCAAGTCTTGGTGAAATATTATCTTATTACTCAAATCCCTCGTATTAAACTTTCTACCAGTTCCACACAAGAAAACAATAGGAAATTCAAGTCCTTTGCTTTTATGTATACTCATTATTCTAACAACATCATCAGCCTCGGACAACTCACTAGGTGCATCAAAATCTCCAGATGATGTTTTAATATTCTCTATAAAAGTCAAAAAATTATACAATCCTTTAAAAGTAGACTTACTATACTCACTAGCCTTTTTCAACAAAACCTTCAAATTATTCTGCCTAGATTCTCCATGAGGAAGAAGCGATACATAATAATAATATCCTGTATTCTCATATAAATACGAAATAAACTCATCAATAGCTTGATATCTAGACTTTTCACGCCACACATTAAGCTTATCTATAAATGATTTGACCTTTTCATCACCATTAGACATAGCAATTAAAAGAGCATCATAAAAACTACATTTTTTATCATACATCCTTATCTTAGTCAATTCGTTAACGTCAAAATTACCAATTGGAGATCTAAGTACAGCAAGCAAAGGCACATCCTGATACGGATTATCTATAATCTTAAGCAAAGACAAAATAATTTGCACTTCTGCATTCTCAAAATATCCAGACTTAACATCAACATAAACAGGAATATTTCTAAGTGACAGTTCATCCTGCAAAGTATCAGTATAACCTTTTGTAGCTCTAAGCAAAATCACAATGTCAGAATACCTTGCCTTACGCATACACTTATTTTCTTTATCATAAACTTCAAAAACTCCGATCAACTCCTCTATCCTTTTAGCAACAACCCTTGCTTCAAGTTGAGGCTTTTCCTCTATATCATCATCTTCTATCAAACTTTCTTCCGAAACCTTTTTATCAATTATATGAAGTTCAGCCTTTTTCCCCTCTACTGGATAATACGAAGCACCAAATTTCAAATACTCCTTTTCAGTATAATCAATCTCGCCAGTTTCTTTAAACATTATATTTTTAAATATAAAATTAACTTCATCTATAATATTTTGATTGCTTCTAAAATTCTTAAAGAGCAAAATCTTATTTTCTTTGTTTGTAACATCTTCATCATAGTTAGTATACGAATTATATTTTCCCAAAAACAATTCCGGCTTAGCTTGTCTAAACTTATAAATACTCTGCTTCACATCTCCAACCATAAAAACACTGTCATTAGCTATCTTTGTAAGAATCTCTTCTTGAATCAAATTACTATCCTGATACTCATCTATAAGAATCTCTGAATACTTATTTTTAAAGTCACTTACAACATCATCATTTTCCTCAAACAACTTCAAGCACAAATGCTCAATATCAGAAAAGTCCAAAAGATTCTTATCAGACTTCTTTTTCTTAAAACGCTCATCAAAAGCCTTTACGATAGAATATATAACATTAAGATTAGAATACACATACTCAATATCATTTAAAATCTCATCAGATGTAGAAATAAAAACCTTCTCCTTAAAATAATCATCCATCAGACCTTTCATTTTCTTTCTAGCATCTTGAACATACTTTCTAGTATCCTCATCAAGCTTTGGTGCACGCTTCAATTGAGAGAACTCAATCTTTCTAAACTCTTCATAGTAGTCATCCCATTTAAAATTATTTTTTCTAAGAGCCTCAAGCCTAAAAATATCGTCTTGAATCGTAATCAAATAATTAGCCGCATCAGGAATAGCGATAAGTTCTTCCTCAACATTCTTAAGTTCATCAATAACCTCACGAATCGTCTTTCTAGTATAATCAATCAGCATCTTACCCCAAGGAGTATCAGAAAAATCATCAACGTCGACATTATACATATCGCACTTTTCAGCAAGCCACTCAAGAGGTTTAGGACAACTCTGTATAAACCTATGTATAGACAATATCAAATTTATAAGATTCTCATCAGACTTATTAGTAGAATACGCATCCAAAACCTCTATAACATTAACATCATTTTGCTCATACAATTCTTCTAACACTTCATCAATAGCCTCTAAACGCAACAACTCATTCTCGGTATTATCAGCAATCTTAAAATTAGGATCAATATCAATCTTATAAAAATAATCCTTAATCGCCTTCTTACAAAAAGCATCAATCGTCATAATACTAGATCTGTTCAAATATAAAATCTGTTTTTGAAGTGACGGATTACTAGCAACCTCATCATACAAACGAGCACGAATACGCTCCTTCATTTCGCTAGCCGCAGCATTAGTAAAAGTCACAATAAGCATCTTATCAATATCAACTTTATCATCAATCACTTTTCTTATTATTCTTTCAACCAGCACAGCAGTCTTGCCACTGCCAGCACCAGCAGCAACCAAAACCTTTGAATCCCTCACATTAATAGCATCCAACTGCTCATTAGTCCACTTAACATCAGCCATCGGCAAACCCCTTTCCAAACACAAGCAAACTCAATTGTAGTACTTTTTCATTTACATTTTATTAGTTTATGGAGCACACTGTGCTCCGCTACGAATTTTGTAACTCATATAAGCTAAACAACAAGAATAAAAATTAAATAATCCTTTTAAAGAACTGCAGTTCATTCGGAGAAAAATTCATTTAATTTTCTACAATGCTCCTGAATAGGCAAATTACATATAGGTAAGGTGCAGGGCAAAGCCCTGCAACATTGGAATTTGCCGTTAAATAAAGCCAGCATTTAGAAAATTAAATAATTTTTCTAAAGAGCTCTAACTATATTTTTTAGTTCATGGAGCACACTGTGCTCCGCTACGAATTTTGTAAGTCATATAGGCGAAAATTTAAAATAGTTTGATTTGCTCAAAAACCTCCTCATTCTTAAGCTCACAAACAACCCTAAACTTATTTCCAAGCTCCCTATCAAAATTACAAATCTCTTTATAATCACAATACTCACATGGAGAATGCTTCTTATTCCTTATAGGCTCATTCCTCACATCACCATCTAAAATCTCCTCGGCAAACTGCTTAAGCAATTTCTTAGTATGCTTGCACAAATCTTTCAATTCATCTTCAGTCGCAACAGGCATCTTAGTAAAAGAGCCATCCTTCTTCATACCCAAAGTCAAATTCTCAGACTCCATCTTCATATTAGTATCCATAGCCTTAACCAACTTAACATCCGCTAAAATAATACCACTCATCTTTAGCTTATTCCTAATTTCCTCTTCAACTTCTTCAGGAGTAATATCTTTTTTAGTAGATATTATCGGATCATCTAACTTCAAATACAAAGCACCACCAGGAACAAGTCCATCCTTACTAGCAACATCAAGATAAGTAATAAGCTGAAGTTGAAGCCCATAATAAACATTAGAAAGATTAATTTCCTTAGCCGAAGACTTATAATCCACAATACGCACATACTTATTATCATCAGTCTTCGCAATGTCCATCCTGTCAATCTTACCATTCAATAAAACCTTATTACCATCATGCAATTCAATCTCAATCGGTGGATACTCCTTATTAACACCAAAACTAATCTCACTACCAGCCACATCAAACTCACTATTCTTAATATGCATAGTAATAACCCAAAGTACTCTCTTTATAACACGCTTAAGTTTGATACTCATAAACTTAAGCCTATTACTACTAGTTAAAATTTGATATCTCGATTCTGATAAAGTTTCATCAACAAGTTTACTCGCAATTTGTTCAATGTCATCTTTCTCTATTTCACGCCAACTAATATTATTCCTCTCTAAATGCTTTGCAAACTTATCCAATATATCATGCATAAACACGCCAACATCAGGTGTTTGAAGCTTGAAAATTTTTCTTTCCTTAATATTCAAACCATATTTCAAATAAAACATAAAAGGACACGAAGCATAAGTTTCCATCTTAGACACACTTGAATTCATTGTAGAACCATAAAGTCCTTTAGCATTAGTACTACTAATTCTTCCAACACTATTATTAAACTCTAAACCACTTTTAATAATAGAAACCACTTCCAAGTTATTATCCTTATACCATTTATATACTAAAAGCCATCTCTTATCGACATCACTATTCTCTTTAAGCTCCCTTACGTTAAGAGCAAGATGTGTAAAAGTAGAATCCCTCGTATTAATTAACTCCTCAAATGATGGTTTAGATGATAAGTAATCAAACTTTGTAACTTTCTTAAACATCTTTTTAATTTGATTAATAACCGAAGATGGTCTTAACGTCGTACCAGAATCATCTGTAATAGGATATGACAAATGTAATTCTTCACTTGGTGTCGTTAATATCTTATATATATTAAAATTTTCCTCAAGTAGTAGCATTTTAGTATCTTTGGCAATTTCTATATCATTCTCCATCAAAGTATTTCTTTCGTTATCATTCAAGAAGCCTTCCTCATTGTACTGCATTGGAAAGATTCCGTCATTAACTCCTACCACATACAAAATCTTTACATGAGAATTTTTAGAACGCGAGATATCTCCAATCACTACTTGATCTTTATTAGTCGGAATAAGACCTATCTCTTGAGTCAATATTCCTTGCTTTAATATTGAAGCAAATTTATCAAATGTAGTTTTATCGTCACCCATTGTCTGAACCATCTCATCTAAAAGCTTTGAAAAAATATTCCAAACCTGTATATAACTATCCACAAACATGATGTCTGCACTATTCTCACTATCTTTTACTTTTTCAAGAAAGTTTTGCAAAGATTTATCTACTTCAATTTCTATCAAAAATTCATATATTGCAATAGATAGTTCCCTAACTGTTTTCTTTTTGTCTAATTTAGAAATGAAATTAACAATAGGAGTCACTACTTTTAAACGTATAGCATTTATCTTTTCATTATTTTCATCTGTATCATATTTCCATTCATCAAGCCATCTAGTTCCTTTTATACCATAAGATAAAACATAGTTTTCTAGCAAATCAACATCATTAAAGTCATATATATTAGTAAGGCCTGTCTTTAGGTATGTTATTATGCTTTCTGTTTGAAAGTTCTTGTTTACTATGTCTAATAATGAAAGGACAAGTGATATAAGCGGTTGCATAGACAAATCTGTTTTCGCATCTATAAAGTATGGAATGTTATATCTTTCAAACAACATTTTAAATATTGACTTATAATTTTCAATATTTCTTGTTGCTACTAAAATGTTTTCATATCTGTAGCCCTCATCACGAACTTTTTCTAATATATTTATAGCAACATTTTCAACTTCATCATACAAGTTTGAATTAATGGTTATATTTATTTTTTCTGTTTCACTATCATAAGTTTCATTTGTAACTGTATTATAATGCTTTTCTAAGAAACGTAATTCGTCATTATTAAATCTTTTCTCTTCATCCAAATATACTTCTTCGATATTAGAAAATCTCTTAATTTTGTCAGTTGTCTTTCTATTAAGTAAAAACAGTTCACTATCTTGATTATCTGCAGAAATTGAAATCGTAATATCGCAATTTTTATTCAACGTTTTTATCACTTCTAATTCTTGAGGCGTGAATCCATCAAAACCATCAATCCAAATTTTCGCATCTTTAATTATTTTTGATGTATCTATAAATTTCAATACCGCATTCAAATCATCATCAGTATCAAGAAATCTTCCTTCCACTCTTTTTTGATATTCTCTATATATGTATGCTAACTCCTGCAACTTGTCTATAAGTCTTTTGTCTTTGACATTAGCATTTATCAATACTTCAGGTGTTATATTGTATCTTTTAAACTCTGAAATCAAGTCACACACAGTAGAAACCAATCCTGGTTTCCTATCTACGCCATTAAGCAAAGTTAAATCTTTTTCTAAGTCCTTCATTATTGAATATACAAGCATGGCTTTACCTGATTTTGTTACGTTTTGCATTTTATATCCAAACTCATTATATATTCTATGACACAATCTTTTAAAAGTTAGAACCTGCACTTCTAACGTACCGCCTCTGTTTATTACCTTTGAAATATCATACTCTGCTGTAAGTGAAAATTGTTCTGGCACAATATAAATTAGAGGCCCTTCGTAAGCCTCTTCTATGTTTTGTTTTATTTCATTCATGCAATAGTAGCTTTTTCCATAACCAGCTCTTCCTATTACTATTTTCATATGTGCACCATCCTTCTTATTCGCTTAAATTAGAATCTGTTTCTTCTTCAATTTTTGTTTGATTTTCATACTGTTTATCTTCATTTATACTTTCTCTCAAATCAGGCAATTCTGGTAAATCTTTTAATGATGTATAACCAAACATTTTTAAAAATTCATCTGTAGTTCTATACATCATTGGTCTTCCAGGTGCATTCATTTTACCTGCTTCTTCAACCAGATTGTATTCTAGAAGTTTATTTAATGCACTATCTGAAGATACTCCCCTTATCTTTTCAATTTCAGCCCTTGTCGAATTTTGATTATATGCAACAATAGATAATACTTCAAGTGCAGCTTGTGAAAGTGTTGGCTTTGGTCTATTATCTAACATTGTACAAATATACGAATAGAATTTTTCTAATGTAGCAAGTTGATATGATTCATTAACTTTAATTACTTGTATACCACTTTTTCTTTCAACTAATATCTTTTTTAACTCATCTATTGCGTTTATAACATCTTCTTTTTCAACGCCTAATATTTCAGCAATAGTAGCTGGATTCACAGCCTTTCCACTAGCAAATAACATTGCTTCAACAGCTTGAACTAGTTCTTCGTTTTCCATTTTATTTTCTCCTTAAACTGGGATATTTTTTCTATAGACAATATTAATACAGCAATTCTACTTCTTTTGTATTCTTTGCTTCAATGCTTCAAACATTATAATTCCACCAGAAACACTTGCATTAAGAGATGTGATTTTGCCCATCATAGGAATCTTTACTAAATAATCACAATTCTTCATTGTGAGAGAATTCATTCCTCTTCCTTCGCTACCTATTATAATTGCAATCGGTCCAGTTAAATCCTGTTCGTAATACAATTTGTCTGCATTTCCATCTGTTCCAACAATCCAAACTCCTCTATCTTTTAATTCTCTTATTGTTTCATTTATATTGTTTACTCTAACAACTGGAACATATTGAGTTGCTCCTACTGAAGTTTTTACAACAATTTCAGTTACACCAACTGCACGTCTTTTGGGAATTATTATTCCATGACAGCCAGCACCTTCAGCACTTCTTATCAAAGCACCTAAATTATGTGGATCTTCTATTTCATCAGCTATAATTATAAATGGATCTTCATTTCTCTCTTCTGCTAATGCAAAAATATCATCAAGCTCTTTATACTCTACTGGAGATACAAAAGCTATTACACCTTGATGATGTTTTGTTTCAGAAAGTGAATCTAACTTATTTTTATCAACTTCCACAATAACATTTTTGTTTCGTTTTGCAATTTTAATTATCTCGTTTATAGAGCCTTGTCTTTCGCCTTTTAATATATATAATTTATTGATTGGTTTTCCTGACTTCAATAATTCAATTACTGCATTTCTTCCTTCAATTTTAAAATCTTCCATTTTTATTTTCCTTTCTTATTAGACAATATTGAATTAATTATATATGAAGCCATTTCAATAGACATTCCAAAAGAATAATTAATATCGATATTTCTTTTTTTGTTATATGAATTATATAAATATGACTTTCCTATTTCCTTCATATATTTTTTGTGTCTAAAGATTATATAATCTTTTAATGATGTAGTCTCAATCTTTTGTATATCTTGCGGTAGCCTATTTGTCACATCTTCTCGCACTTCATCAAGCTCATAAGTTTTTAATTTATTTTGAAAACTTTGCTCATATACCACATGTCTATAATTTGTCGGATGCTTTTTTCCATTAACATCATTGTGAACCATACAAAAGAAGTCTGTGACATAATGAAGTATAACGCCAAGTTCTCTTGAAAAAGCCCTTGTTTCTATTTCATCCTTATTTTCAGTTGATTCAATTAACATATCTGCTGTATAACAAAGGTTGTCTAATGATTCATTTATATAATGTGGATGTTTTGGAAAAAGCATTGATATATCCGGCTTTATGCTTCCATATATTAAGTTGTACTTTTTTAATTTAAGTCCATACATTAGTTGTATATGCTCACATATTTTCTTTGCATACATTGCATGTGTTGCTGACATCAAATCTATCGCCCTCTATCTTTATTCTTCATCTAATTTAAGAATTGATAGAAATGCTTCTTGAGGAACATCAACTGTACCTAATTGCCTCATCTTTTTCTTTCCTTCTTTTTGTTTTTCTAATAGTTTCTTCTTACGCGTTATATCTCCACCATAGCACTTAGCAAGTACGTCTTTTCTCATAGCTGATATTGTTTCTCTTGCTATTACTTTTCCTCCTATTGCTGCTTGTATTGGTATTTCAAACATTTGTCTCGGTATTGTTGTTTTCAATTTTTCTGCCATTTTTCTTCCTCTAGCATATGCTTTATCTTTATGAACAATCAAAGAAAAAGCGTCTATCAAATCTCCATTTAATAATATGTCTAGTTTAACCAAATCCGATTCTCTATAACCAATAATCTCATAATCAAATGATGCATATCCTTTTGTTCTTGATTTAAGTGCATCAAAAAAGTCGTATATTATTTCGTTTAATGGCATTTCATAAATTAATATGACTCTATTCTCATCCATGTATTTCATGTCTTTATATATGCCACGTCTGTCTTGACACAATTCCATAATATTACCAACATATTGCTTTGGCAACATTATATCAGCCTTAACAATTGGTTCTTCCATTTTTGAGATTTCTTGTGCTGGTGGAAGATCAGTTGGGTTATATAAGTCAAATTTGGTTCCATCTGTTTTTATAACTTTGTAAATAACACTTGGTGCTGTTGTAATTACATTCAAGTCATATTCACGGTCGATTCTTTCTTGGATAATTTCCATGTGTAACAATCCTAAGAATCCACATCTAAAACCAAATCCTAAAGCAACTGATGTTTCTGGCTCCCAAAAAAGTGAAGCATCATTTAGTGATAATTTTTCAAGGGCTGCTTTCAAATCTTCATAATCACTTCCGTCAGCTGGATAAATTCCACAATAAACCATTGGTGTTATCTTTTTATATCCTGGAAGCGGCTTTTCTGCTGGATTTGACTTTTTAGTAATCGTATCACCAACATGAATATCTGATACATTTTTTATGCTAGCTGCCACATATCCAACTTCGCCTGTTTTTAATTCATTTGCTGGAATATATGTACCTGCACCAAAATATCCTACTTCAGCCACAGTGTATGTTTTTCCTGTTGCCATGAAGTCAACTTCATCACCAACTTTAATATTTCCATCTTTTACCCTTACAAAAGCAACAGCACCTTTATAATTATCATAATACGAATCAAAAATAAGCGCCTTTGTTGGTGCGTTTTCATCCCCGTTTGGTGCTGGAATTCTATTTACTATTGTTTCTAACACTTGATCAACATTCAAACCTGTTTTTGCAGAAATTCTTGGTGCATCATGTGCTTCAACACCTATAACGTTCTCAATTTCATTTATAACCATTTCAGGATCTGCACTTGGCAAATCTATTTTATTAATAACTGGTACAATTTCCAAATCATTATCTAATGCTAAATACACATTTGCTAAAGTTTGTGCTTCAACACCTTGTGAAGCGTCAACAACAAGTATAGCTCCTTCGCAAGCAGCTAAACTTCTAGAAACCTCATAAGTGAAATCCACATGTCCTGGCGTATCTATTAAATTTAATATATATTCTTTACCATCTTTTGCCGTATAAGTTGTCCTAACGGATTGAAGCTTAATCGTTATACCTCTTTCTCTTTCCAAATCCATGTTATCTAATACTTGATCTTGCATTTCTCTCTTAGTCAACACACCTGTAAGCTCAATTAGTCTATCTGCTAAAGTTGACTTTCCATGGTCTATATGTGCAATAATACAAAAGTTTCTTATATTGTCTTGGTTGCTCAATAGTATTCCTCCATTTTTTAGTTATTTCCGTCGCTTATTATAGCAAGTTTCACGCTTTTTTTCAATTGTAATTACAACAAAAATTGAATTCAAGCATATTCCTTACTTAACCAAATAACGTTTAATCTTTAAAGTAGTTGTTTTTTCAAATTCTTTTTCTCTAATAGATATTTCCTTTACATGCTTATAACTAACAAGATTATCATTTACATTTTTAACTTCTTGCCACAATTTTTCTTTTAAATCATCTTCTGAAAGCTCGCCATATTTTTCTTTGAGTTTATCATAGTTTGGAACTAATATAGCCGAGATTATAGTATCATCTTTTTCTTTGTTTTCTTTTTGATATACCATGCTTTCCTTTATAATTTCACTTTTATTTAGTAATGATTCTATCTCTTCAGGGAAAACATTTTTTCCATTCTTTGTGATAAGTACGCTCTTTAATCTCCCAGTTATAAACAAGAAACCATCTTTGTCGAAGTAACCTAAATCTCCTGTATGTAACCATCCGTCATGTAAAACTCTCTTTGTTTCTTCTGGATCGTTATAATATCCAATCATTACGTTATCGCCTTTGGCACAAATCTCACCAATGCCCTCGTCGTTTGGATTATCAATCATTAAATCGATTCCTCTAACTCTAACTCCTGCTGCAGCATCATTATAATAATGATCTCTATTAACAGCAATTAGTGGTGCACATTCAGTTAATCCATACCCTTGTAAGAATTCTATTCCAAGTCTTCTAAAACCAACACTGACCTCTGGATTTACCGCAGCAGCTCCAACTATGCAAAGTCTTAATTTTCCACCAAAATTTTCGTGTATTGCTTTGAAAGCTTTTTTTCTAATATCTATTCCAACTTTTTGCAAAGCATCACTTATTTTTAATAGTGTGTTTAACTTTTTAGCAAGTCCTTTTTTCTCTATTGTAGACCATAACTTTGAATACATTGCTTCAAATATTGCAGGAACACCAAGTACCACAGTCGGACTAGTTTCCTTCATATTTTGTGCTATATATCTCAAGCCTTCACATATAGCTATAGAAGCACCTCTATATAAAGGAATTAAAAATCCAGTTGTACACTCATAAGTGTGATGTACAGGAAGGATAGAAAAGAATCTATCTTCTGGAACTATCAATATATTTCCACATGCAGACATCATATCTGAAACAATATTTTTATGTGATAATAAAACCGCTTTTGACCTGTCAGTTGTACCTGATGTAAATAATATTATTTTTGCAGCATCTTCATCTATCTTACAATTAGTATACCTTTTATCTTTATTCTTTAAAAGCTTTCTTCCTCTCTCTAATAACTTTGGCAAATTATACTCTGCTTCTTTGTCATTTTCCATTGTAATATAGTACTTAACTGGAGTTGTATTTCTATTTTTAATACTTTCAATCTGCTCATTCTTTTTTCCAGAATAGATTATTGCAGTTGCATTAGATCGCTCCAACAAACTTTCTATTTCTGACTCTGGCAATTCTTTATCTAGTGGTACAATTGTTCCAACTCCATTGACTATAGCAAGATATGATATGCACCATTCATATCTGTTCTCGCCTATAACAGCAACTTTCTTGTCTTTAAGTCCAATATCGATAAGTGCTGTTCCCAAAGCATTTACATCTTTCAAAACTTGAGAATACTTTATCTCAGTATACTTATCATCATATTTTTTCTTTACAACAAAGGCTGTTCTATCACTAAATTCTTTACACGCTCCATTTAGCATTTCTTTTAAATTTCTAATCTTTTTTACTTCATAATATGGATATGGTCCATTCTTTCTCATAATAATTACTCCTTACTTGTTTACAATTACAGCTCTATAATGATATCTAGCTGTTGAATTTACGGATGTAAAATCAAAATACCCAGATTTTAATAATCTTACGATATATGGTTTTTCAGCAGTTGGATAATCGGCAGTTAATCTTTCCCAATTGGTTTCAACCATTGCATCTCCAAGCTTTTCTACAACACCTGTTTCAGAACTTGGATCGAGTTCATAAAAATCTGCATACTCCGCATCATTTAAGCTTGTACCAGAACCTTTAAGTCCAGCCGCAACTAATTCATTTTCGCTAATGAAATCTATTTGATTAAATGCATTCTTTGCATACATCAAATACAAAGCTGCTGAATATTCTGAATTTGTCATCATGTGACTACTTACGTTTTCATCATCATGAATCCAAGTAGCAGCTTCAGCCGAAGCATTATACACATTTTCCACCAAATCAGATGTATTCATTGATACCCATATTCCAGAAAAATTATTTCCATTAGAAGTAAAGGCAGGATGTACAACATAGCCTGCTGGAAGTACTTCGTTGTTAACCATATAATTTGTGTTTTCTCTTAAAAAAACTATTTTTATTGCAGAGCTAGGTACATCACTGCTTACTTTTGTTGGATTATTATATCCGTTATAATACTCTTGTATAGAATATGCAAATCTTGGAATCCAAACATACGTTTCTTTTTCATCATCTATTTTTCCGTCATTATTTGTATCGTATTTCATCTTTGCAAAAATCGGAGCAGTATTATTATAGTTGTACCAATTATCTTCATACACGTCTGAAACAACACTTTCGCCATCTATTGCTAGCGGATACATATTAGGATACACTAAAGGTCTATTCACACCTCTCTCCTCATCAAAAGAAACTTCAACATTATTTTTTTCAAATAGCCTCGTAGTAGTGAATGAAGTTTTAGCATATTCTAAATCTTTATTGTACATTTTTAATGAGTATACACTTTCTATTTTAGATCCAGTGTTTACCGTTTCTTTTGTCAAATATATAGGATATTTCTCATCATAATACTTTTCAAGTTCTAACTTTCTAAGTTCATCATAATTCAATTCCATAGCTTCCATATCATCATGATTTAAAAGCTCATCACTTTTCCTAATAGCGTTGCAAATAACGTCTAATTTATCGACTGCACCTTTCTTTCTGGTACTCGATATAGCTCCAATACCAGTGTACACAGTTATAGAAGTTATAACAACTATTACTATAACAGTTACAACCAATGATATTACTGACATACCTTTAGAATTTTTCATACAATTTCCTCCATTTGCATAGCATAATTACTCTCCTATATTATATATTATTAAGTTCATTTTTCAAATAAAATATTAATAAGAAAACTAAAAATAAAAATTTCCAAAATATTTTTTTAAAAAATGTTCAAAATAATATTGTAACAAATTTTTAAAAATGGAGTGATTTTAATGGCTAGAATTAGTTGTTCAGTTTGTAGTTGTGCTTACAACTCACCAGACAAAAATGAATGTACTTTAAAAACTATACAAGTTTGTCCTTGTAAAAGCTGTAAAACAGGTTCACCAGAAGATGAAACTTGCTGTAGCTCTTATGTAGAAACACACTAGTATTATAAGAAAAGTAAAAAAGCTGAAAAATCAAAGATTTTCAGCTTTTTTTCTTTCATAATAATTATTATATAATTCAATTGCAGTAGCAGGACTATCCACACCATCCTTATTCTTTATAGGTGCAAAGTTTTCTTCTCTTTTTACGCTTAAAGCAAGCATGTCATCTGCAATCTCAAATCCATCAAATATAAACATTTCGAATTTATAAGTGTTTGGCACATCAGATGTTATATGTTCTCCATTCTTATCAATGTATGAATTCTTTTTGCGTGCAGGTCTATAATCTAAATCTTTAACAATCTTGTCTAATAGCTCTCTTCTAAACATTGCAAAGCCAAAATATGCTTCTCCGAACTTCAAGCTTCCGTTTTCATCACGCATATTCGCCATTTCTTCAGAAATTTCTGTATATTCTACAACACCAGGCTTTCCATCCATTTTACATATTACGCCCACGCGTTCCTCTGGCGAAACCTTAGTAACTGTTTTTACAGCAAGTTTCTTATTTTTCAAATCCATCATTCCAATAAAAGTAGGTTCAAGCATATCCATAAGAATATTGTCAACGTTGCCTATTGCAAGATAATCAATTTGTTTTTCTTTCATTTCTTTCAAGATATTCTCTCTATGTAAAGCTTCATAAATACCACCATTTCCATTTGCTGCCATAAATATTTTTGACTTTTCTGCAAATATGAAGTTTCCATCATAATCAAGCAAAGGTAATTCTCTTTGAATAAAAAACTTTATATTCTCTTTTCCATACTCAAAGTAATTATGTTGTTCAAAGAAATTAATTGTTTCATCATTGTTTTCTTTGCTTGTCATTATATACCATGGAATATTAACACTATATTTTTTACAAGATTCTTTTAGTTTATCTGCAAATATTTCAAATATTGTTTTAGGTTCCTTTATGTTCACCAAAAACGTACCTTTTGGGCCATTATATCCTAATCTTGTTCCTTGGCCACCAGCCATCTGGCAAACAGCAACCTTATTGTCTTTTAAAAGTTTCTCACCACGTTTGTAATATTTTTCTTTTTCTTCTTGAGGTATTTTTTCCAACACTTCATGAGTTATATTCTCAATTTTTTTATCCTTTATTGGTGGTATATTTCTAGAATCATATAATTTTTTCATCAATTCAAAATCTATATGTTCTATTTGTTTAAATAGTTCAACTCTTTCTTTTTCAGATAACTCGTCATAAAATTTTAGTAGATACTCTGCATCCTCTTTTTTTAGATATTCTCTCATTTCTTCAAGGGTTTTCATATAAAATATCATCCTTTCACTTAGCAATTGATTATAGCATTACATTTTCTCTGGAGTAGAAATACCAAGCAACGCTAAGCCACTTTTTATAGTTGTACCAACGCACTTAGTAAGTGCAAGTCTAGCTTTTTTAGTTTCTTCATCATCACAAATTATTTGATGCTCGTTATAAAATCTACTGAAACTGTGTGCTAAATCTATTAAGTATCTTGCTATAATAGATGGTTCATTTTTATTCGTTGCATTTACTACAATATCAGTATATTCAGAAAGCCTCTTTACGACATCAATTGCTTCTGGATCAAGTAATTTTGAAAAATCGATATTTTTATCATCAATATCTTTAACCCCTGCATTTCTCAAAATACTTTGTGTTCTAACATATGTATACTGCATATAAGGACCTGTTTCTCCATTAAAATTCAACAATTGATTCCAATCAAATATCTCATCTTTTATTCTGTTATTTGACAAGTCATTAAATATAATTGCTCCAACGCCAACCATTTTTGCAACTTCTTCTTTGTTTTCTAGCCCTGGATTTTTTTCTTCAATAATTTTTTGTGATTTTTCAATAGCTTCATTTAGTATTTCTTCAAGAGTCAATAATTGGCCACCTTTTCTTGAACCAATCTTTTCACCATTTTCATCTAATACTAAACCAAAAGGTATATGTTCACATACTTTTGCATATTTTTCGTATCCCATTAGTTCTAGAGTTTTAAATATTTGCTTAAAGTGTAATGATTGTTCACTACCAACAACATATAAAGCTTTTGAAAAATCATATTTATCAATTCTATATAGCAAAGCCGCCAAGTCTCTTGTTGCATAAATAGTAGTACCTGCTGAAGTTATAATAATGCACGGTGGAATGTTTTCATCTGGCATTTCAACCACCTTTGCACCTTCACTATCTTTTAAAAGTCCTTTTTCTTCTAATTCTTTAATTACTCTATCCATTTTGTCATTATAAAAAGCTTCGCCATTATATGAGTCAAATTCAGAGCCAAGTAAATCATAAACCCTTTTATAATTTTCCAAGCTTATATCAATAATCCATTTCCAAATCTTTGTAGTTTCTTCATCTTTATTTTCAAGCCTAATTAGCACATCTCTTGCCTTATCTGTGTATGATGGATCTTCTTTTTCCATTTTATTAAATCTTACATATATAGCAAGTATTGATTTAATAGGCTCAACATCAAATGAATATTCATCCTTCCACATTTCATAGCCTGCAATAGTTTTTGAAATTCCCATTCCCCAGTCTCCTAGGTGATTAATTCCAACAACATTGTATCCCAAAAACTTATACATCTTGTATAAAGCTCCACCAATAACAGTTGTACGCAAATGCCCAATATGAAATGGTTTTGCTATATTAGGAGATGAATAATCTATTACTATGGTCTTCCCAGCACCAATATTACTTTTGCCATAGTCTTCACCTTTTTCTAAAGCATCTGTTAAAACTGTTTTAACAAATCCTGCCTTATTCGTAAAAAAGTTTAAATAACCTCCAACAACATCAACCCTATCAATTACATTATCTAATGCGATTTTTTCTTTTATCTCACTTGCTATAGCTGGTGGTGCTTTTCTTAACTCTTTAGCCAATTTAAAACAAGGAAAAGCAAAGTCTCCCAAATCTGAATTTGGCGGAATTTCTATATATTCTTCTAATTCTTTTTCATCCACACCTGTAACATCATGAATCCTTTTTGCAATCTCACTTTTGTAATTCATCATATCCTTCCTCTCTTGACAAATATTCTTCTTTTTTTCTTAACCATTTAATTCTTCTATTTCTAAGTCGTTCTTTTAATATATTAAAATCCATATCTTTTGGATAATCTTTAGCATTTATAACTTTAACCATCTCTTCGCCTATTTTAGCAAATTCAACCTTTTCTTTAGAATTCTTATCTGCATTCGCAAGTATTTCCATATCATGAAGACTCATTCTGCTTGCATGAACCCTAGTAATGAAATCAACCTTTTTCTTTGTTGTCATCTCATCAAATATTCCTGCACGCATATGTTCTCTGCATGCGACCAATCCAACTTTATACCATCTTGTAGGTACCTTCAATCTTTTGCAAAGCTCTCTTAATGGTACATCTGAATTCTTTTCATGACCAATATGGTGTGGCCATTCATCTCGAGGGGTTAGTGCTTTTCCCAAATCATGAACTAAGCCCGAAAAAATTATACACGGATCATCCGTACCCTCTGCAATTCTGTCAATAACATCCATTGTATGGTTATATACATCACCTTCTGGATGATGTTTAAGAGGCTGTTCAACGCCTATTAAATCATACACTTCCTTAAAATGTACATCAAGGACATTTGACGCTTTAAGGACATTAAAAAACATACTTGGTTTTTTTGTCTTTAACGCCTTTTCAAGTTCTGTAAGCACTCTCTCAGATGAAAGTGTATCGAGTTCTTCTTTGCATCTATTCATAAGTTCAAGCGTATGTGGCTCAATCGAAAAACATTTTTCGTTCAAAGCGTTGATTTTGTTCATTTTCATTAGATTAACTCCAGATAACTGTGAAGCAAATCTAGCCGTTCTATACACCCTAAGTGGATCCTCTAAAAAAGCTTCACTAGTTGCTCTTATTACTCCCGCTTTTAAGTCATCTCTTCCGCCAAAAGGATCAACAAACTCTTGTGTTAGTACATCAATTGCAATACTATTTATCGTTATATCTCTTCGTTTTAGATCATCCTCGATAGTGATACTTTTATCAGCAATCATTTCGAATCCGTTATGTCCAATTGCCGTCTTTTTCTCTTTTCTTGCTAACGCATATTCATTGCCATCAATAACAAAAACCGGAAAAGACTTTCCTTGTATTGGAGCTTCTGGAAATAATTTTGCAAATTGCTCCTTTTCAAATCCTGTTACACAATAATCATAGTCCTTAGGAGCTAAGCCAAGCAACATATCTCTTACAGCTCCACCAACTAAATAAAGTCTACCACCATATTTTCTTATCTTTTCAGCAATTTTTGTTACAGTCAATTTGCAAAATCACCTCCAAATTGTACATAAACCGTACACTTTCTCCAGTTCAATTGTTCATTATAGCATATAAAGCTCAATTCATCAATAAATTGTGTCTAATAATTGACTTTTTGATTCTTTTACTGTAATATGAATTTTGTGTATTTTACCTAATTGCTAGGTTTTACACTATTATTTTGAAATCAAAAAGGAGAGTTATACAAATGTCATTATGCTCAGTATGTAAAAAAAATACGGCTGTAGTGTTTGTAAATAGAGTTGTTAATGGAAAACCTCAACTTGAGGGACTTTGTCTTTCTTGTGCAAAAGAAAGAGGCATAAACCCACTATCTTCCATGATGAAACAATATGGTGCATCTGATGAAGATATTGAAAATTTAAATGAACAATTTGAAGAAATCGTCTCTTCTCTATCTGGCGAGTCTGAACTTCCAGAAGAATTAGCCGAAGAACTTAACATGGATGATCCGAATAGCCCTTTTTCTTCAATGCTTTCTAATCTTTTTCCAAACATGAATTCTCAACAAAATGATTCAGAAAATGTTGAAAAGAAAACTGCAAAAGGCTCTAAAAATAAAGATAATAAAAAAGACAAGAAGAAAAAAATATTAGATACATATGGTGTTAATTTAACGGCTAAAGCACGTGAAGGAAAAATAGACAAGCTTATTGGCAGAGATGTTGAAATTGAAAGAATCACTCAAATACTTAATCGTCGTAGTAAAAACAATCCTTGCTTAATTGGTGAACCAGGTGTTGGTAAAACAGCAATTGCGCAAGGATTAGCCTTAAAAATTGCAAATCAAGATGTACCCGCAAAATTATTATCATGTGAAATCTATCAATTAGATATGACTTCAATGGTAGCAGGTACACAATTTAGAGGTCAATTTGAAGCTAGAATGAAGGCTTTAATTGATGAATGCCGTACACTTGGAAATATTATATTAGTCATTGATGAAATTCACAACATAGTCGGTGCTGGCGGTGATGTTAATCAAACAATGAATGCCGCAAATATTTTAAAACCAGCATTATCAAATGGCGATATCCAAATCATAGGTACAACAACATTAAAAGAATACAGAAAAAATATTGAAAAAGATGCTGCTCTTGAAAGAAGATTTCAACCAGTTATAATCGAAGAGCCTTCTATTCAAGACACCATCAAAATATTAAACGGAATCAAAGACTATTACGAAAATTACCATCATGTAAAAGTTTCTGACACATTAATAAAACAAATTGTAGTAATGTCTGAAAAATACATTCATGATAGATTTTTACCAGATAAAGCAATCGATATATTGGATGAGGCTTGTTCAAAAGTTAATCTTACAAATAAAGTGTTAGCACAACTTCAAATCTTAAAAGATAAACTTGCAAAAGTTCAAGAGGAAAAAGAAGAATTAGAAACAATAACAAATGAAAACGAAACACCTGACTATGAAAAGATTGCAAACTTAAAATCTCATGAAACAGCATTGATAAATCAAATTGCCGATATGTCACAGGGCAATAATCTAGAATTAGAATTAAACATTGAAGATGTTGCATCTGTTATTGAAAACTGGACAAAAATCCCTGCTTCAAAAATCTCTGAAACAGAGGCCGAAAAATTATTGAACCTAGAAAAAAATATTCATAAAAGATTAATTGGACAAGAAAAAGCAGTTACAGCTGTATGTGATGCTATTAGAAGAAACCGTGCAGGTTTAAGAAATAAAAAACGTCCACCTTCTTTTATATTTGTTGGACCAACAGGTGTAGGTAAAACTGAACTCGCAAAGTCAATAGCAGATGAGTTATTTGGAAGCGAAGATTCTATTATAAGAATTGACATGTCTGAATATATGGAAAGTCACTCTGTCTCTAAACTTATTGGTTCTCCTCCAGGATATGTTGGATATGATGATGCTGGTCAACTTACAGAAAAAGTAAGGCGTAACCCATATTCTCTTATATTATTTGATGAGATTGAAAAGGCACATCCAGATGTATTCAATTTACTTCTTCAAGTATTAGATGATGGCAGACTTACTGACGCTCAAGGAAGAACAGTAAATTTTGATAACACAATAATAATTATGACATCAAACGCTGGTTCAAACCTTAACACAAATGGAATCGGATTCAATAAAGATGAGGCTCCTTTAGTTGAAGCAAGAGTTATGAATGCTTTAAAATCAACTTTTAGGCCAGAATTTTTAAACAGGGTTGATGAAATAATTGTATTTAATGAATTAACAAAACAAGAATTATTGCAAATAATAGATTTAATGTTAAATGAAATTAAAGATGAATTGGCTGAAAAAAATATTTATATTACATTTACTGACGAAGTTAAAAATTATATTTTAGAAAAAGGATACGAACCAAAATATGGTGCTCGCCCACTTCGTAGAGCTATTCAAAAATATGTTGAAAATGAACTTGCTCAAAGTCTTTTAAAGAATGAATTATTACCTAATGATTCAATAGTCGTAAGTTTAGTAAACGACAAGGTTGTAGTTAAGTAGAATCATTCAAATATAAAAAATAATGAGTATGTGCGAGAAAAACTGTCTTAAATGTAGCGGAAAAATTCATTTAATTTTCTACAATGCTCCTGAATAGGCAAATTACAAATAGGTAAGGTGCAGGACAAAGTCCTGCAGTATTGAAATTTGCCGTTAAATGAAGCCAGCATTTAGAAAATTAAATAATTTTTCAAAAAGCTACAAAACAAAACTTAGCTTTTTCGTGCATACTCTTTTTATAACTATTATGAAGTGTAATCTTCTATCAAACTATTTAATTCATCTTTCCCATAAATTTTAATTCCTTCTTGCAAATTACTCTTATCATCTTCACTAAGTAAATCTAAATTAACACTAAGTATTTCTACCAAGTTCATTCTATCTCCATCAGCCTCATTGTATATAGCGATATTCCCATCCTTTTCCTTTAACACAAAATGATCCTCACAATTAGCTACTATCTCTCTATATAAAATAATCTCATTTGGTGAAAAACTTTCTATCTCCCACCCTGAATATTTTTCTTCTAAATCTTTTTTTGGTAAATTTACTAGTTCTTTTGGGACATCAACTATACTAACAGTTGTATGATTACATTTTGAAAACTTTTTCTTAATTACAAGTTTGGCATAAGGAGATATTTTTTCTTCTGTTCTAACTACTTCAATAGTGTTTTCTTCACCAGAATTATTAGCTTCTTCTTTTCTTTCTTGTACTTTTTTTATAACAACATCTTGAATTGGTTCAACAGTACCATTATTATTTTGTGAAATATTTTTGTTTTCAATACTATTAGTTCCCGTATACAATCCAACAGATACCCCAACTATAAAAACAATAATCAATAAGAAATATCCTAGTCCTTTTTGCATAATATCAAACCACCCTTTCTCAAGCATATTATTTTACAGTTGTTTTCTTTTTATGCGTTCTTTTATGAAAATTCTGGAATTTTTGTATATTCTAATATTTATTTCCCCGGAATCTTTTGTCATATATAAGTTTGAAAATCTTTTTAATCTTTCAACAACATTTTCATTTGGATGGCCATACATATTCTTTTTGGCTACACTAATTATTGAAATATTAGGAGAAACCTTTTTCAAAAAGTCTTCACTTGTAGATGTGCTTGAACCATGATGTGCAACTTTCAATATATCCGCTTTTATATTTACGTTTATCTTATCCTCTCCATAAGTCTCGATATCTCCAGTGAATAGCATACTCCTATTTTTATATCTCATCTTAATTACAAGTGATAAGTTATTGACATTATCATCTTTTACATTTATCGCTGGATATAATATATCAAAAAACAAATCATCAATTTTTACGCTTTCACCTGCTGTAACAATTTTTATTTCAACATGTCTTTTTTTGCAAATTTTATACAGCTCTTCTACTTTCGCATCTTTTAAATTTTGTACACCTATTATAACCTTTCCAACCTTTAAATTTTCAATTACTGTCATTATTCCATTTATGTGATCTGCGTGTGCATGAGAAATAAATATTAAATCAATTTTCCTACATTTTCTATCAAGTAAATATGGAAGTAATATATTTTTTCCAACATCATAACTACTTGTTTCACTCCCACCACCATCAATTAATATTCTTTTTCCTTTTGAAGTTTCTATAAAGAAGCAATCGCCTTGTCCAACGTCAACGCATGATACTTCTACATATTTTTTCGGAATAGCATCATACACTTTTGTTATTGCAATCAGAAATATAATTATGCCTACTAATACCCTTTTTAACAAATTATTTTTTCTATTGATTAGTGCCCAAATTATCATATAATACAATATTATTTCAAATACACTTGGCGTTGAAACAGTAAAATTCAAAAAAGATAACTTAGAACATGCTTTTGCAATAATCATTATATAATCTATTAAATATCCTAAAGGAACAGATATTAACTTGGCTAATGGAAAATAAATTATAGATAAAATAAAAAGTATAAGACCAGTAACAGTTAATACACTTGAAATTGGTAACACTAACAAATTTGTGATTAATGAAGTTAAAGATATAGAATTAAAATAATAAGCCATAATAGGAAATAAAATAATTTGTGCAGATAAAGTAACACTTAAATTTTCTAGAAGCATCTCAAATCTTATGTGTTCTTTTAGTCTCTGAGTAATCTTGTCAGATATCAATAAAATGCCTATTGTTCCGGCAAAAGACAAAATAAATCCTATGTTTATAATCGAAAGTGGATTTATTAAAAGAATTATAAAAGCAGAAAGAAACAAATTATTAATACTATTAGATTTTTTTACTAAAAGACCGGCAAATATTTCAAGTATAGCCATTAAGCCAGCTCTAACCACAGATGGAGAAGCTCCAGAAATACATACAAAAAACATTATAAAACTAATTATAAATATCCAGGAATATTTTTTGCCAAATATCTTTGAAAATATAAATTTGCTGATTACGATAACTAAAACAATATTCGAACCAGAAACCGCTAACAAATGAGTTATTCCACTATTCTTAAAATCTTCTATTACCTCATTTGAAATGCCATTTGTTTCGCCTATTAACATACCATTTAAAATACCCGCTTGATTTTTAGAAAAGAGTTTATTTAGATTTTCTGTTATGTTGTTTTGTAAGATATAAATAATATTTTTCGTTTTGCTAGAAATCAAATTATATTTCTTTACTTTTATTGTTCCATATGTATCAACAGAATTTAAATAATATCTATAATTAAAACCACCATAATTTCTAGCTATATCAGGAATAGTATACTCACCGAATATATTTACCTTATCACCTATTCTAAACATAGAATTTTCTTCTTTTTTGAAATATAAAATAAACTTATCTCTTTTTTCGTTTTTAGCATAATACTTATTATAATAATCATTTTCTATTGCATTTGATATTATAGTCATTGTCGAATTCAAATCTCCGCTCTAAATATCTATTTTTGAAATTAGAGATTTTATGCGAAGTATATAGCACGCCAAATAAAAATATACAAAGTAAAGTTACTACCGCAGGTATAAAATTTAAAATCCTATAAAACTTAGATTTTAGTAAAATTATTTGCATTGTAAAGAGTAAAAAAATGAGAGCTATCAGTAGTATCTTCTCTACATATAGCCCCCATATTATACCTAATGCAAATGCTAACGTAATCGAAATATTCGTCAACACTAAGCATTCTCCTTTAATTAATTATTTCACTTTAACATAATCAGCTGAAACCCAACCGGTTAAATTATTTACAAGAATCTTATACCACCCATTAGAAGATTCTTGTATTGTAACGGTTGAACCTTTTTTTACTGTCGTAATTATTGTTGCACTAGTTGATGGATTAGCTCTAACATTCAAGTAAGGCTCTGCCGTTACTGTTCCTGTTTTAGTATCAGTCTCTGTATTTAATGTTGATCCATTTCCATCAGGATATGTGATATTTTCTGTTTTCATCCAACCAGAAACTGAAGCACCATTAGAATCTTTTCCAGTTACTCTAGACCAACCTTGCTCAAACTTCTGTGCTGTAACTTTTGTATATTTCTCAAATTTTCCAACTATCTCTGCACTTCCACTAGCTTCAGAATATATATTAGCAGAAGCTGATGAAATACTTGCATCTGTGTAAACTTTACTGATAGGATCCCCAATCTTACTTATAAATGTTTCTCCACCCATTTGTTTTACGTCACCAGAATCATTAGTAACGTCATCATTAGAATTATTTTCATCTCCACTTGTGCTATAATAAGGATCACTTATTTCTGTTATTAAATTACCACCATTTGTTTTTGAGTCATCTTTATCTTTATCATCATCACTCCATATGCTCTTTAAGACTACAGAACATATTACAATCGGTACAACAATAACCACTAATATTATAACCTTTTCTAAACTTTTCATGTATAGTCCTCCTTACACCAAAATCACATTATCACATATAATCTTTCAATTTTTTGCTTCTACTTGGATGTCTTAATTTTCTCAAGGCTTTAGCTTCGATTTGTCTAATTCTCTCTCTTGTAACTTGGAATTCCTTTCCCACTTCTTCAAGAGTTCTAGCTTTTCCATCTTCAAGTCCAAATCTTAGTTTCAAAACTTTTGCTTCCCTTGGTGTCAATGTATCGATTATATCATCAAGCTGTTCTCTTAACAATGTGTATGCAGCAAGTTCGGAAGGTGATGGTGCATCATCATCAGGAATAAAATCTCCTAGGTGACTATCTTCTTCTTCACCTATAGGTGTTTCAAGTGAAACTGGCTCTTGTGCAACTTTTTTTATTTCTTTTACTCTTTCAACTGGCATTTCCATCTCTGCTGCAATTTCTTCAATTGTTGGTTCACGACCTAATTGCTGCAATAAGTGCCTTGATGTTCTTATTAGTTTATTAATTGTTTCAACCATGTGTACTGGAATTCTTATAGTTCTAGCTTGGTCTGCTATTGCTCTAGTAATAGCTTGTCTAATCCACCATGTTGCATATGTTGAGAACTTGTATCCTTTTCTATAATCAAATTTTTCAACAGCTTTAATCAAACCTAAATTACCTTCTTGAATCAAGTCTAAAAATAGCATTCCACGACCAACATATTTCTTAGCTATACTAACAACCAATCTTAAGTTTGCCTCTGCCAACTTTTTCTTAGCTTCTTCGTCTCCTTCGATAATTCTAGATGCATACTCAATTTCTTGTTCTGGAGTAAGCAAAGGAATTTTTCCAATCTCTTTAAGATACAATCTAACTGGATCATCCACGCCAACAGATTCAGGTACTTCAATATTTTCTAAATCTTCAAGTTTTATTTCTTCTTCGATATCTTCTAAATCCTCAAAAGCAGGTTCATCAGAATCTTCGATAATGTCAATATTAGCATTTTCTAAAGCTTCGTATACCTTTTCAACTTGGTTCGCATCCAATTGATATTTTTCCAAAACATCAATTATTTCTTTATAAGTAAGGGAAGCTTTTTTTCCAGCGACTTCAACTAGTTGTTTTGTAATTTCTTTTAAATCTTTATTTTCTTCACTCATTTTTAATACCATTCCTTCCTACTTTTTGAAAAGATCATTTTTTTGCAAGTTTAAGAATAATTTCATTTAACCTTGCTTCTAATAATCTTCTTTCTTCTTCTGTATTATCCTCTTGAAGTTTTTTTATCACTTCTTTCTTTTGTTCTTGCAATTTGTCAATTTCCAGTTTTCTAATAATTTCGAGTGCAAATTTATCTGTATCATCACGCACATTGTTCTTCATAAGTATTTCAGAAAGCAAGTCGCTTTCTTCTTCTGTTTCACAAAGTGACATCATATCTTTATTAATAATATCTCCCGATTCATATAAATTATATAACTTTTTTATAAGTTCCTTATTTACTGAATTTTCAACATCATCATATGTATATGTTTGCCTCAAAATATTAAACAAATCTTTATTTCTAAGCGTTAATATATATATTATAGATCTTTCTATATTGTCTTTTTCTTTATTTCTTTCTACATTTTTAGACACAATTGGCTTTGGTAATTGCCAATTATTTGTCTTCATCGAATTTCTAATTGTTCTTTTTTCTATTTCTGCAATTATTGCTTCTTTGCCAACGTTAAGTTCTTTTGAAAACTTATCAACATACACATCTCTTTCAATAATATTATTTTCTTTTGAAAGAATTTCTGCCATCTTCGTCAAAAAAGTGATTTTTTGTGAAGTATCATTAAGATTATAGTCCTTCTTCAGCATATCAACTTTATATTCAACAGGTGATATACTATTTTCAACAAGCTTTTTAAACTTTTCAGGTCCATATTTAATTATATACTCATCTGGATCTTTTGCACCATCCATCTTCAATACCTTTACTGGTACGTCAAGTGCTTGCATAATCTCGATTCCCCTGAGTTTTGCTTTTTGTCCAGCTTCGTCTGAATCATATGAAAGGACTACTTCCTCAGCATATCTTCTTAATAGTCTTCCTTGTTGTTCTGTAAGTGCAGTTCCAAGAGATGCTACAACATTTGTGATACCTGCTTGATGTGGTGATATAACATCCATATATCCCTCAACAACTAATATCCTTTTTAATTTATGATTATCGCCTTTTGCCAAATTCAATCCGTATAAATGATGACCTTTTGAATATATTAAGTTTTCAGGAGAATTTACATATTTAGGGATTCCTTTTGCTTTCATACTTTCTTTGCTTTCTAATGTTCTTCCGCCAAAAGCAATAAGACGTTTTCGAATGTCAAAAATCGGAAACATGAATCTCTCTTTGAATTTGTCATATAAAATTCCTCTATCTGACTTTCCTATAAGACCAGTTGCAAGTATATTTTCTTCTTTAAATCCTAAAGAAAGCAAATATTTACTAAGCCCATTATCAGCTAAAGCATAGCCAAGTCCAAATTTAGCAACAGTTTTAGGTTCTATTCTTCTCTCAACTATATATCGCTGTGCAACATTAGATTTTTCAATATTCTCGTAGAAAAACCTCCCTGCCGCCTTATTTATTTCATACATCTCATATTTAGCCTCTTGACGTCGTTTTAACTCTTCTTGCGAAACATTTCCAAATGTTTTATCATATGTAGGCAAAGTTATATTTGCCCTATCAGCAAGGAATTCAACAGCCTCCGTGAAACCAATATTTTCTATCTTCATAATAAAGCGAATAACATTTCCTCCAACACCACAACCAAAACAATGAAATATTTGCTTATCTGGTGTAACGGAAAAAGAAGGCGTTTTCTCATGATGAAACGGACATAATCCTTGATAGCTAGCACCTCTACGTTTTAAATTAACATAGTTACCAATGACATCTATAATATCATTAGCAGCTCTAACTTCTTCAATTACATCTTCTGAATAAAATGCCATCACTACATCCTTTCCATCTATTTTCAAAAATTAGTTTCAATATTTTAACAATAATCTTGTGATTTATCAACCCATAATTAATAATATTCGACGAATTTTTTTAAAATCCTGCTTGGTTTACCATAAAACTTTAAAAAGTTTAAATAGATGCTTCTTTTATGCATTTTTACACAAAAAGGAGACTTGCAAATGCAAATCTCCTTTTTGATTTATTTTTTTATTCCTTTTCCTTAGTGCTATTGAACTTATTGATAAGATTCACATTCATCTTTACATCATAAAGTTCAATCTTTGTTCCACAATTGCAACACTTACAAGAATACACACCGTCTTTTTCGGTGATATCGTGATGGGTAACAGCCAGAGTCACATTACACTTGGGGCAGGCAACCTGCATTTCGGGATTGTTAACGATTCGCATACTGAAATCCTCCTTTTAAAGCACGTATCTGCGATCCGCGTCTTCAATCACGTCTAAAGTCAAGTTATCAATGTTGATGAAAACCTTATTGTGGCATTTTCTGCATACGCAGTAGTAATGGTCATCAAACATTGTTGCTTCAACATCTTTCTTCTTGACTACAAACACTCTGCCACAATTGTTGCACCTAACTTCAAGTCTCCACGGAAACACGTTCAATTGCAATTCCCCCTTGTCGCTGTCCAAATTATTAGGCAACCTTACCAAGTTTCACCCATACGATATTGTAGCACATCAGTCGTTTTATGTCAATTAAATCGTAACATTTATTTAAAACTTACTATATTCCTATTTTTTCACTAAAGAGCTTATTAATTTTTTGTTTTAAAACGTAATTTTCTTTCAATTGCATCTCCGAATCCTGCTTTAATATTGTATTTGCTACTTGTTGAGCCTTTTTTAATATAGGAACATCAACAAATAAATTTGCTACTTTAAATTCAGGTATACCATGTTGTTTTGTGCCAAAGAAATCCCCAGGACCTCTAAGCTCTAAGTCTTTTTCAGATATAACAAAACCATCATTTGTTTTTTGCATTATATCCATCCTTTTTTGTACAACATCAGACTTGCTATCATATTTTAAAATACAATATGATTTAAATTTTCCTCTTCCCACTCTACCTCTTAATTGATGAAGTTGTGCTAATCCGAATCTTTCTGCATTTTCAATTATCATGAGTGTAGAGTTAGGTACATCAACTCCAACCTCTATAACAGTTGTAGATATTAAAATGTTTATTTCGCCATTTTTAAATCTCATCATTATTTCGTCTTTTTCTTTTGGTCGCATTTTTCCATGCAACATTTCCACTTTATAATCAGAAAATATCTTTTTGTAATATTCAAGTTGTTCAGTAACAGATTTTATACCATCCATTTCTTCAGATTCCTCAACAAGTGGACAAACAATATAGGCTTGCCTTCCGGCATCAATTTCTTTTTTTATAAAGTTATTTACTCTCTCTTCCATGTTACGTCTTACAGCAAAAGTATCTATTTTTTGCCTGCCTGGTGGCAATTCATCTATAATTGATATATCCAAATCTCCATATAATATTATGGCTAAAGTTCTTGGAATAGGAGTAGCGGTCATAACAAGAGTATCAACACTTTGTCCCTTGGATGACAAAATCTTTCTTTGTCTAACACCAAAACGGTGCTGCTCATCAGTTATTACAAGACCAATATTTTTAAACTTAACATTTTCTTCAATCAAAGCATGTGTGCCTATAAGTATGTCTATTTCACCACTTTTTAGTCTTTCTAAGATAATACCCTTTTTCTTTTTTGTAACATCACCAGTTAATAACTCTACAGTCATACCAAAAGGTTCAAGCATTCGCGAAATACCTTCATAATGCTGCCTTGCAAGTATTGATGTTGGAGCCATAAGAGCTGCTTGATACCCATTTTTCACAGCCTTAAACATTGCTAATGTGGCTACAACAGTTTTTCCAGAACCAACATCTCCTTGAACTAATCGATTCATAGACTTACTAGATTTCATGTCTGAGTCAATTTCCTTCCAAACTCTCATTTGAGCATTAGTAAGCTTATATGGTAATGAATTTAACAATTCATCCATCTTTTCGTCTTTATCAAAAGCTATTCCTAAATAATTCTCGTTTCCTTCTTCTTTGAATCTTAATAGTCCCAATTGCATTATTAGCAATTCCTCAAAAGCAATTCTATATCTCGCTTTTTCAAAGTCTTGAAGCTTTTCAGGAAAATGTATATTTTTTATTGCATAATCAATATCAACAAGTTCATTTTCGCTCCTTACCCATTCAGGTAAAGCCTCTTGATACTGCCCTTTTGTAGCACTCATTGCATTTTCAACTATACCACGAAAAACATTTTGCGTAATTCCATTTGTTAATGGATATATTGGTATTATTCTGCCTATGTTTTTCATCTTGTTAATATCTTCAAAAACTGGCGATTGAACTTCTACTCTTCCTAATGTATTTTTTATCTTGCCATAAAAAGTGTATTCTTCGCCTACTTTAAGCTGATTTTTTATGTATGGCTGATTAAACCAAGTTAAAATAACAGTTCCAGTCTCATCTTTAGCTATAGTTTTAATAATTGTCATATTTCTTCTAACTCGATTTTCATTCACGCTCGAAGATATTACAGCATGAAAAGTAGCCGTTTCGCCATCTACTAACTCAGAGATTTTCTTATACACACCTCTATCCTCGTATGTGCGTGGAAAATATTCAATTATATCTTCAATTGTAAAAAGTCCCATCTTATTCAATACTTCAACTCTGGCCGGTCCAACACCTTTTAAATATTGTAAATTAGTATTTATATCGGGCATTTTTTAGCCTCCTATTTTATATGTCTTGTAAATCTCATATACTACTGCAAATAGATTATCACAAACTTTAGTTCGTGTCAATTTACAAAATTTAAACTACATATTTTTCAAGAATCATAATATTTTTTAGGTAAATACCAAAAATTCTTTTTATTGCATGGCTCAATCGCACAAGAAAGATGAAAACCTTCGATTTTCATTCTTTCGTCCCTCGAGAATTTTCGACCGAAAGGAAGAAAATCTCTCGCATAAATTAA
>CAVHNT010000031.1:0-19532 GCA_963637565.1 bacterium | reverse complement strand
AGATTTTCTTCCTTTCGGTCGAAAACTCTCGAGGGACGAAAGAATGAAAATCGAGGATTTTCATCTTTCTTGTACTTTTAATTCTTTATAATAAAAGGAGGTATAAAAATATGATTAAAGTAACATTAAAAGATGGTAGCAGCATTGAAGTTGAAAAAGGCAGTAGTGTATTAGATGTTGCAAAGAAAATTAGTGAAGGACTTGCGAGAGTTGCAACTTGTGCAAGTGTAAATGGAGAAACAAAAGATTTAAGATATGAATTGAATGAAGATTCTACATTAAATATTTATACTTTTGATAATGACTTGGAAGGAAAGAAAGCTTATTGGCATACAACTTCTCATATTATGGCTCAAGCAGTTAAGAGATTGTTCCCAAATGCAAAACTTGCAATAGGTCCTGCTATAGATAATGGTTTTTATTATGATTATGATGTGGAAAAACCATTTTCACAAGAGGATTTGGAGAATATCGAAAAAGAAATGTCAAATATAGTAAAAGAAAATTTGGCAATTGAAAGATTCACTCTTTCAAGAGAAGAAGCTTTGAAGCTTATGAAAGAAAAAGATGAGCCATATAAGGTTGAACTTATCGAAGAATTACCAGAGGATGCTGAGATTTCTTTTTATAGACAAGGTGACTATGTAGATTTATGTGCAGGTCCACATATAATGTCTACTGGTAGTGTCAAAGCATTTAAACTTTTATCTTCTTCTGGTGCTTATTGGAGAGGAAATGAAAACAATAAGATGCTTCAAAGAATTTATGGTATTTCATATCCTAAAAAATCAGAGTTAGATAATTATTTAAATATGATTGAAGAGGCTAAGAAAAGAGATCACAGAAAACTAGGAAAAGAATTAGAATTATTCTTCTTTGATGAAACAGCTCCTGGTATGGCATATTGGCTACCAAAGGGATTTACAATGATGAATGTTCTTATTGATTTTTGGAGAAAAGAACATAAAAAACGTGGCTATCAAGAATTTTCAGGACCTCAACTTAATAGTAGTGTCCTTTGGAAGACATCTGGTCACTGGGATCATTACAAGGAAGATATGTTTGTTTTAACAGATGCTGATGGCAATGAACAAGCTTTAAAACCAATGAACTGTCCAAACTCAATCAAAGTATATCAAACAAAGATGAGAAGCTACAAAGATTTGCCACTTCGTTTTAATGATGTGGATGTTATACACAGAAATGAAAAATCTGGACAATTAAATGGATTATTTAGAGTTAGAATGTTTAGACAAGATGATTCTCATAACTATGTAACAGAAAAACAAATAGGAACTGAAATTAAGAATATTCTTGAGTTAACTAAAGAGTTATATTCCGTATTTGGACTTGACTATGTATTGACACTTTCTACAAGACCAGATGATTATATGGGCGAAATAGAAACGTGGAACAGAGCAGAGGCTGATTTGAAAAAAGTAATGAATGAAATCTGCGGAGACAATAATTACAGAATAAATGAAGGTGATGGTGCTTTCTACGGTCCTAAGATTGATATAAAAATGAAAGATTGTTTAGGAAGAGAGTGGCAAATGGGAACGATTCAATTGGATTTCCAATTACCACAAAGATTTGAATTGTATTATATTGATGAAGATGGCGAAAGAAAGACTCCAATAATGATTCACAGAGCTATATTTGGTTCATTTGATAGATTTATTGGTATAATCACAGAACATTTTGCTGGAGCATTCCCAATGTGGTTATCACCAGTACAAATAAAGATTCTTCCAATATCAACAGAAAAACATGCTGAATATGCCAATAAACTTGCAGAGAAACTTGATGAATTAGGATTTAGAGTTGAAGTTGATGATAGAAATGAAAAGATTGGCTATAAGATAAGAGAAGCACAAGTTCAAAAGATTCCTTATATGCTAGTAATAGGAGATAAAGAAATTGAAGAAGGCACTGTTGGTGTTCGTAATAGAAAGGACGGAGACCTAGGGGCAATGAAGTTAGAAGATTTTATAGCAAAAGCAAAAGAGGAAGTAGATACAAAAGCTTTATAAAATTTTGATGTAAAATGATAAAAATACTCACCCGTTAAAATAAAAAATGGGTGAGCGTTTCTATATTGGAAACTTGTTGAAAAAAAGTAAAAAAAAGCTTGCATTATGTAATGAATGCTAGTATAATAGTAAACGATGCGATTGTGCGATGATGTGGAATGTGGCTGCCGTTCTTACGGGCAGGGAACTTTCACGGAGTATGTCCGATTTTAAACCGGGCGACAGGGTATTAGTTTAGCACTTTCCCCAGGGTTTTTCCTGGGTTTTAATAAGGGTAATTTTGAAACACCCGGGTGCGTGGATGACTTGTCAGCGCTAACAATATTAAGGAGGTAAAAACAATGCCAAAAGCAAAGAAAGAAGAAGCAAAGACAATTACAGAAGTAGGAAAAGAAAGAATTAGAATTAGACTTAAAGCTTTCGACCATGCAATTTTAGATCAGTCTGCTCAAAAAATAGTAGAAACGGCTAAGAGAACAGGTGCAAGTGTATCAGGTCCTATTCCACTACCTACAAAGAAAGAAGTTATAACAATTTTGAGATCACCTCATAAATACAAAGACTCAAGAGAGCAATTTGAGATGAGAACTCATAAGAGAGTTATTGATATTCTTTACCCAACACCAAAAACAGCTGAAGCTTTGATGAAAATCGAGTTACCAGCAGGTGTTGAAGCTGAAATGAAAATTGATGAATAATTTATATATTATTAATTAAGTAGATTTTAGCAAAAATAGCAAAACAATTTTTATTTAATCAAATGGTCATGTTCATTGAAATGTGAACCAATAACCAAGGAGGTATTTTTAAAATGAAAAAAGGTCTTTACGGAAAGAAATTAGGAATGACTCAAATATTTGACGAAAATGGACTAGTTATTCCAGTAACAGTTGTTGAAGTTGAACCATGTTTAGTTGTTAGAAAGAAAACAGTTGAAACAGATGGTTACAACGCATTAGTAGTAGCAACTGGAAAAGTTAAAGAAAAACATATGAATAAACCTATTAAAGGTCAATTTGATAAAATTAAGCTTTCATACAGAAAGTATATTAAAGAATTAAGACTTGACAATGTTGATGATTACAATGTTGGAGACGAAATCAAAGCTGATATTTTTGAAGCTGGTGAACTAGTTGATGTTCAAGGTCTTTCAAAAGGTAAAGGTTTCCAAGGTGTTATTAAGAGACATGGTCAACACATAGGTCCAAAAGGACATGGTTCTATGTATCATAGAAGACCAGGTTCAATGGGACCAACATCTTCACCAGGTAGAGTATTCCCTGGAAAGAAATTACCTGGACATACAGGAAAAGATACAGTAACTGTTCAAAACTTACAAATTGTTAAAGTAGATATGGATAAAGAAGTTATCTTAATTAAAGGTTCAGTTCCTGGATACAAAAAATCATTAGTTAGAATCAAAGAAACAGCTAGAACTCCTGTTTCTAAGAGTACTAAATAATAGGGAAAGGAGAAACATAAAATGCCTAAAGTAGATTTATTAAACATAGAAGGTAAAAAAGTTGGCGATATCGAACTTTCAGATGATATCTTTGCTGTAGAAGTAAATGAAGATGTTATGCATGAAGTTGTAGTTAACTATTTAGCTAATCAAAGACAAGGTACACAGTCTACAAAAACACGCAGTGAAGTAACTGGTGGTGGAAAGAAACCTTGGAAACAAAAAGGTACAGGTCGTGCAAGACAAGGTAGCATCAGAGCTCCACAATGGATTAAAGGTGGTATCGCATTAGGGCCAAAACCAAGATCTTATAAATATACATTGAATAAAAAGGTTAAGAGATTAGCTCTTAAATCTGCACTTTCAAGCAAAGTTCTTGAAAACAAACTTATCGTTTTAGATTCATTGAACTTTGATGAAATCAAAACTAAAAATATGTCAAAGGTTTTATCAAACCTAAATGTTACTAAAGCTTTAGTAGTATTACCAGAGAGCAATTTAAATGTTCAAGCATCAGCTAAAAACATTCCAAATGTAAAAACAGCTCTTGTAAATACAATTAACACTTATGATATATTAAAATATGATACATTTGTTGTTACTAAAGATGCAGTAGCTAAGATTGAGGAGGTGTACGCATAATGGTTGCAGAGGATATAATTGTAAGACCTATAATTACTGAAAAGAGTAGTGCAGCTATGGCTGAAGGTAAGTACACTTTTGAAGTAAACAAAAAGGCAACAAAAGTAGATATTAGAAATGCTGTTGAAAAATTATTTGAAGTAAAAGTATTAGACGTTAAAACAATTAGTGTTAAAGGAAAAGAAAAAAGACAAGGCGTTCATTCAGGAAAAACATCTGATTGGAAAAAGGCTATCGTAACAATTTCAACAGAAAACGGAACATTCAAATACTTAGGTAAGGGTGCAAAAGAACAAACAGTTAATAAAAAATACAAAACATCTATTGAAGAGTTTGGATTTAATAACTAATTATTACCCTAGATTATAGGTTTAAAAAGTATGGGGGCTTCTAAACCTGAAAAATAAAACCCCAAATTATAAAAAGGAGAAATATAAAATGGGTATTAAACAATTTAAACCAGTTACACCATCAAGAAGAGGTATGACAGTTTCTACTTTTGAAGAAATTACAAAAACAAAACCAGAAAGATCTTTAACAACAAGCTTAAAGAAAAATGCTGGTAGAAATTCTTATGGTAGAATAACAGTTAGACATCAAGGTGGCGGAAACAGAAGAAAATATAGAATTATAGATTTTAAGAGAAGAAAAGAAGATGTACCAGCAACTGTTGTTGCTATTGAGTACGATCCAAATAGATCAGCTAACATAGCATTACTTCAATACGAAGATGGAGAAAAGGCATATATCTTAGCTCCAAACGGATTAAAAGTAAATGATAAAGTTATGGCTGGTGCTAACGCAGATATTAAACCAGGTAATTGCTTACCAATATCTAGCATCCCTGTTGGTACAATGATTCATTGTATTGAGTTAAAACCAGGTAAAGGTGCACAAATGGTTAGAAGTGCTGGTAACTCTGCACAACTTATGGCTAAAGAAGGAAAATATGCTCATGTAAGACTTCCTTCAAATGAAATGAGATTAGTAAGTATTGATTGTAAAGCTACTATCGGTGAAGTTGGTAATAGTGAACATGAAAATATTAAACTTGGTAAAGCTGGTAAGAGTAGATGGCTTGGTAAGAGACCTGAAGTTAGAGGTTCTGTAATGAATCCTAACGATCACCCACATGGTGGTGGTGAAGGTAAGTCACCAGTTGGTAGACCAGGACCTGTTACTCCTTGGGGTAAACCTGCTCTTGGATATAAGACAAGAAACAAGAAGAAAGCTAGCAACAAGTTTATAGTAAAGAGAAGAAATTCTAAATAAAGGAGGATAAAAGAATGTCAAGATCAATTAAAAAAGGACCTTTTGTGGATCCAAAGTTACTTGCTAGAATTGAAAAAATGAATGAAGAAAATAAAAAAGAAGTTATCAAAACTTGGTCAAGAGCTTCAACTATCTTCCCACAAATGGTTGGTCATACAATAGCTGTACATGACGGAAGAAAACATGTACCAGTATTTATATTAGATGAAATGATAGGACATAAACTTGGTGAGTTTGTTCCAACAAGAACTTTCAAAGGTCATGCTGGAGACAAGACAACTAAAGTAAAATAATGATGGAAGGAGAATAGTAACATGGAAGCTAGAGCAACATTAAGTCGTGCTAGAATCTCTGCTAGAAAAGTTAAAATTGTAATTGACTTAATCAGAGGTAAAGATGTAAACGAAGCATTGGCTATATTAAAATTTACTCCAAAAGCTGCATCTCCAATGGTTGAAAAACTATTAAAGTCAGCTATTGCAAATGCTGAAAATAATCATAATATGGACGTAAGCAAATTATACGTTGCTGAGATTTACGCAAATCAAGGCGAAACAATGAAGAGAATAAGAGCAGCTACACAAGGTAGAGCTAATAGAATAAGAAAAAGAACTTCTAATATCACAGTAGTTCTAAAAGAGAGAGAATAAGAGGAAGGAGGACTTTATTTCATGGGACAAAAAATGGACCCACATGGTTTAAGAGTGGGAATAATTAAGGACTGGGATTCAAAATGGTATGCTAATAAAAAAGATTTTTCTGATAACCTAGTAGAAGATTTTGAAATCCGTAAATATATTAAAAAAGCATTATCTGTTGCAGGAATTTCTAAGATCGAAATTGAAAGAACTGCAAAGAGCATTAAAGCTAATGTATATACTGCAAAACCAGGTATCGCATTAGGAAAAAATGGTGAAAATGTAAATAAAGTTAGAGCTGATTTAGCTAAAAAGTTTAAAAAAGATATTAACGTAAATATCGTTGAAGTTAAAAATCCAGATATAGATGCACAATTAGTTGCTGAGAACATTGCTGGACAATTAGAGAGAAGAATCTCATACAGAAAGGCTATGAAACAATGTATGGCTAAAGCAATGAAAGCAGGAGCAAAGGGAATTAAAACTAATGCTGCTGGAAGACTTGCTGGTGCTGAAATAGCTAGAAGTGAGTTTTATAGAGAAGGAACAATACCTCTACAAACTTTAAGAGCTGATATCGATTATGGATTTGCTGAAGCAAATACAACATATGGAAAGATTGGTATAAAAGTATGGATATACAAAGGTGAAGTTCTTCCTACTAGAAAAGAAGAAGCAAAAGGAGGTAGAAACTAATGCCACTAATGCCAAAAAGATCAAAATTTAGAAAAATGCAAAAAGGTAGAAACAGAGGTAAGGCTACAAGAGGTAATACAGTTACTTATGGTGAGTACGGTTTACAAACACTTGAAGCTGGTTGGATAACATCTAACCAAATCGAAGCTGCCAGAATTGCAATGACACGTTTCATTAAAAGAGGCGGTCAAGTTTGGATTAAAATATTCCCAGACAAACCAATAACAAAGAAACCTGCTGAAACTCGTATGGGTAGTGGTAAAGGTTCACTAGAATACTGGGTTGCAGTTGTTAAACCAGGAAGAGTTATGTTTGAAATGGCAGGAGTTACAGAAGATGTAGCTAGAGAAGCTTTCAGACTTGCTGCTCATAAACTTCCTGTAAAAACAAAGTTTGTTTACGCAGAAAAAAATGAAGGTGGTGAAGACGATGAAGGCTAATGAATATAAGAAAATGACTTCATCGGATTTAGAAAAAGAATTAGTAGAATTAAAATCTGAATTATTTAAATTAAGATTTCAATTAGCTACAAATGGATTGGATAATCCGATGAAAATTAAAAATACAAAGAAAGATATTGCTAGAATTAAAACAGTTCTTAGAGAAAAAGAACTAGAAGAAGCTGAATAATATAAAAATTATTAATCCTAAGAAAGGAGAAAAAAGATGTCTGAGGAAAGAGCTTTAAGAAAAACAAGAGTTGGTAAAGTTGTAAGCGACAAAATGGACAAAACAATAGTTGTTGCTATTCAAACTAGTTACAAACATCCTTTATATGGTAAGATAATGAAAAGAACATTCAAACTAAAAGCTCATGATGAGAATAATGAATGTCAAATCGGAGATACAGTAAAGGTAATGGAAACTAGACCACTATCTAAGGATAAAAGATGGAGATTAGTTGAAATTGTTGAAAAAGCTAAATAATTTGAATAGAAGTTATTTGCGATTAAATTAGTATATTTGATGTATGTCCTTGAGATAGAGGATTGATGCATCTGAAAGGAGAAAATAAAATGATACAACAACAAACAAGACTTAAAGTAGCTGATAATACTGGTGCTAAAGAATTAATGTGTATCAGATGTTTGGGTGGTTCTTTCAGAAAAACAGCTAACATCGGAGATGTTATTGTTGCTTCTGTAAAGAGTGCAGCTCCAGGCGGAATGGTAAAAAAAGGTGATGTTGTTAAAGCTGTTATAGTAAGAAGTAAAAGAGGTCTTCAAAGACCAGATGGTTCTTACATAAGATTTGATGAGAACGCCGCTGTTATTATAAAGGATGATAAGAATCCAAGAGGAACTCGTATATTTGGACCTGTTGCAAGAGAATTAAGAGATAAAGATTATATGAAAATTATTTCACTTGCTCCAGAAGTTCTATAATAATACTTGCTTTAAAAATAGTAATTATGCAGAGATAAAATCTGAGAGGTAGGTGTAAAAGATAAATGAATAACATGCACGTTAAAAAAGGTGATATGGTAATGGTTAACTCTGGTGCTGATAAAGGTAAAAAAGGTAAAGTTCTACATGCAAGCCCAAAGAATAACAAAGTTGTTGTTGAAGGTGTAAATGTTAGAAGTAAACATACAAAACCTAGAAAAGCCGGAGAGCAAGGCGGAATAATAAAAGCTGAGATTGCTATTAATGCATCAAAAGTAAATTTATTCTGCAGTAAATGTGGAAAAGGTACAAGAACAAAAACTGAAGTGAAGAATGATGGCACTAAGGTAAGAGTTTGTTCAAAGTGCGGAACAGAAATTAAGTAAGAAAGGAGGTAATCTAAATGTCAAATTTAAAAGAATTATATAAAAATGAAGTCGTTCCAGAATTAATGAAAAAATTTAACTATAAATCTATTATGCAAGTACCAAAGCTTGAAAAAATAGTAATTAACATGGGTGTTAGTGATGTTCGTGAAAACGCTAAAGCATTAGAGAATGCTATGAGAGATTTAACAATTATTACTGGACAAAAAGTTGTTTCAACTAAAGCAAAGAAATCAATTGCTGGGTTTAAAATTAGAGAAGGTATGGAAATTGGATGTAAAGTTACATTAAGAAATGACAAAATGTATGATTTTGCTGAAAAGTTATTTGCAGTTGCACTTCCAAGAGTTAGAGATTTTAGAGGATTATCTCCAAATTCTTTTGATGGAAGAGGAAATTATTCAATGGGTGTTAAAGAACAACTTATATTCCCTGAAATTGAATATGATAAAATTGATAAAATTAGAGGTATGGACATAATTTTCGTAACAACAGCAAATACAGACGAAGAGGCAAAAGAGTTATTAAGACTTCTTGGTATGCCATTTTCAAAATAAGGAGGTAAACCATGGCAAAGAAATCTATGATTGCAAAACAAAAGTTAACTCCAAAGTTTTCAACAAGATACTACAACAGATGTAAAATTTGTGGAAGACCACATGCTTACATTCGTAAATTTGGAATTTGCAGAATTTGTTTTAGAGAATTAGCTCATAAGGGTCAAATACCAGGTGTTAAAAAGGCTAGTTGGTAATCCCATAAAGCTGATTAAAATTTAGATAATTGAAATTGAAACTAGATGTTAGAGGTTAGCTATTTAGTTTCTAACAATAAAATTGAAAATTTAATTTAGAAATAGAGAGTCTAACCTCTGACTTCTAATCTCTGATTTCTAGATAAAGAAAGGAGTAGTCAAATGAACATTACTGATCCAATAGCAGATATGCTAACAAGAATTAGAAATGCAAATACACAAAGACATGAAACTGTTGATATACCTTCATCAAAGTTAAAAAAATCAATAGCACAAATTTTGTTAGACGAAGGATACATCAAGTCATTTGAAGAAATAGAAGATAATGCACAAGGCATTATAAGAATAACTTTAAAATACGTTAATAAACAAAAAGTTATAAGCGGACTAAAAAGAATCAGTAAACCAGGTTTAAGAGTTTATGCAAATAAAGACGAATTACCAAAAGTTATTGGTGGACTTGGTATTGCATTAATTTCAACATCAAAAGGAATTATGACTGATAAACAAGCTCGTAAGGAAGGTATCGGAGGAGAAGTCCTTGCATTTGTTTGGTAGTTTAAACATGATTATTTAAGTATTTTAAAGAAAGGAGTAATATAAGATGTCTAGAATAGGAAAACAACCTATAACTATACCTGCTGGTGTTGAAGTAACAATAGCTGAAGGAAATCTTGTAACTGTAAAAGGTCCAAAAGGAACTCTTGTAAAACAATTACATCCAGCTATGATAATCAACAAAAATGCAGATGTTGTAACAGTTGAAATGAAAGATGAATCACAAAATTCACTTCAAGGTTTAACAAGAACTCTTCTAAACAATATGGTTATTGGCGTTACAGAAGGATTCAAAAAAGAACTTGAAGTAAATGGTGTTGGTTATAGAGTTCAAAAACAAGGAAATAAATTAATAATGAATATGGGATTTTCTCATACAGTTGAATTTGAAGATAGAGGAGATACAAAAATCGATGCTCCATCTCAAACAAGTATAATTATTTCTGGTCCAGATAAAGAAGCAGTAGGACAACTTGCTGCAGAAATTAGAAAAGTAAGACCTCCAGAACCATATAAGGGTAAAGGAATTAAATATGTTGGAGAAAGAATAATTAGAAAAGAAGGAAAAATGGGTAAAAAATAGTTCTAGGTAGTAGTTAGAACGTTAAGAAGGGAGAGAAGATAAGTGATTAGAAAGGAAGCTAGAAGTGAATCAAGAGATATAAGACACAAAAGAGTTCGTAATAAAATTAGCGGTACTCCTGAACGTCCAAGACTTAGTGTATATAAAAGCTTAACAGGTATCTATGCTCAACTTATCGATGATGTTAATGGTAAAACTTTAGCTGCCGCTTCAACACTAGATAAAGAAGTAAAAACAAAAGCAAGTAATATTGCCGCTGCTACTGAAGTTGGAGCATTATTAGCTAAAAGAGCAGAAAAAGCTGGTATCAAAGCTGTTGTTTTTGATAGAGGCGGATACCAATATCACGGAAAAGTTAAAGCATTAGCTGAAGCTGCGCGTGAAGGTGGATTAGAATTTTAATTGAAAGGAGTAAATATAAATGATAGATGCAAGCACATTAGATCTTCAAGAAAAAGTTGTTGTAATCAACAGAGTTGCTAAAGTTGTTAAAGGTGGTAGAACTTTTAGATTTAGCGCACTTGTAGTTGTTGGTGATGGTGCTGGACATATCGGTGTAGGTAACGGAAAAGCAGCCGAAGTTCCAGATGCTATAAAGAAAGCAATTGAAGATGCTAAAAAGAATATTGTTGAAGTTCCAATTGTTAATGATACTATTCCACATGAAATGATTGGTAACTTTGGTTCTGGTAAAGTTTTATTAAAACCAGCTGGAGAAGGTACTGGACTTATAGCTGGTGGTGCTGCAAGATCAGTATTAGAGCTTGCAGGTTATAAAAACATCAGAACAAAGAACTTAGGATCAAACAATCCTAGAAATGCAGTTTTTGCTACTATTAAAGCTCTTCAAGATATGAAGACAGCGGAGCAAGTAGCTGCTTTAAGAGGAAAGAAAGTAGAAGAAATTCTATAATTGAATAAAAACATATAAAATAAAGGAGGTGCACAAAATGAAACTTGATGAATTAAGACCAGCACCTGGTTCAAAATCAGTTAGAAGAAGAGTAGGTAGAGGTATTGGTTCAGGACTTGGAAAAACATCTGGTAAAGGTCATAAAGGTCAAAATGCTAGATCTGGCGGTGGAGTTAGACCTGGATTTGAAGGTGGTCAAATGCCTTTATTTAGAAGAATTCCTAAGAGAGGATTCAATAATATAAATTCAAAAGTATATACAGAAGTTACACTTTCAATGTTAGAAAACCTTGAAAATGGAACAGAAGTTACTGCTGAAAAACTTCGTGAACTAGGTTTAATAAAGAAAATCAACGATGGAATCGTTGTGCTAGGAAATGGAGAATTAACTAAAAAGCTAAATGTAAAAGCAGCTAGAATTACAAAGACAGCTGAAGAAAAAATTACAGCTGCTGGAGGAAAGGTTGAGGTGGTTTAATTGTTTAAAACACTAATTAACGCTTGGAAAATTCCTGAATTGAGAACTAAACTTCTATATACTTTATTGCTTTTAGCAATTTTTAGATTTGGTTGTGTTGTAACAGCACCAGGAGTTGATGCTGAATTGTTAGAATTGGCTGGCTCAGCGTCTTCAAATTCTATCATAAATACTGTTAATATAATTACTGGTGGAGCATTTTCAAGTTTTTCAATATTTGCTCTTTCAATAAGCCCTTATATTACAGCATCAATTATTATACAATTGTTGACTTTTGCAATACCTGCTTTAGAAGAAATGTCTAAAGAAGGTGAAAATGGAAGAAACAAATTAAATCAATATACAAGATATACTGCGGTTATACTTGCAGCGGTAGAAGCTTTTGGTATCTATGCTACATATAGAAATCAAGGTATATTCTTGCAAAATGCGCCATTAGCACCATTACTATTTATTTTATCATTAACATGTGGTTCAACACTATTAATGTGGATAGCAGAACAACTTACTAGTAAGGGTATAGGAAATGGTACTTCAATGCTTATCTTTGCGGGTATCGTTTCTGGATTGCCTTCAGCTGCTAGATATTTATATCAAGTAGCTGCTACTGGCGGTGTAGGCGGTGTTATAACAGCTATCGCTGTTCTTATAGGTGCAATAGTGTTAATTGCAGGAGTAATTTGGGTAACTGAAGCTGAAAGAAGAATTCCAGTTCAGTATGCTAAAAAGGTTGTAGGTAGAAGAATGTATGGTGGTCAAAACACACATATTCCTATGAAACTTGCAATGGCTGGTGTTATGCCAGTTATCTTTGCAATGTCATTCATGCAACTACCAGCTATTATTATGCAATTAGTAAATCATGATATTGCAAATAGCACAGGTTTCTGGGCTGGAGTATATAAAGTATTTGCATTTACATCTCTTCAAACAGGTGGAATAGTAGATGCAACAACGAAAGCTGTTAACTGGTCTTTATTAGGATATGGACTACTTCATATCTTAATATATGTATTACTAATAGTAGGATTCACATATTTCTACACATTAGCAATGGCATTCAATCCAGTTGAAGTTTCAAACAACTTAAAGAAGAACGGCGGTTTTATACCAGGTATAAGAGCTGGAAAACCAACATCTGATTATTTAAGAGCTGTACTTAATTATATTACAGCGTTTGGTTCAGTATTCCTTGCAATAATAGCAGTTTTACCAATACTAACTCAATTTGCAGGTCTTTCAATTTCATTTGGAGGTACAGCAATACTTATCGTAGTTGGTGTAGCTTTGGAAACTGTAAAACAATTAGAAGCACAAATGTTGACAAGACATTACAAAGGCTTCTTAGAATAAAAAATAAAAAGCATCGCATTATGGCGGTGCTTTTTTGTGCTCTATAAAAGCATTAATTTATGTGAGAGATTTTTTGGTTTCAAAAAATTTCAAAAATGGAAGTCTCAAACTTCCAGGTTATTTTAAGAAAAATATTATTTTTCAATTTTCATATGTTGATAAAAGTCGAAAACTATAGTATACTAAGTTCGGATTAAATTGAAGGAGAGGATGCTATAATGAAAGAGTTTTTAAGATTTTTAATGTGTATAATAATAATTGCGGCATTAGTTTTTGTTTATATGTTTTTAAAAGACCAAAATAATATTTATGACGCCAATAGAGAAAAAGATTCTGGAGATCGCATTGAAGTAATATCGGGCGACAATGATAATAGTGGTGAACAAGAATTAAGTGGCGATAGTGGAGATATAAAGGATAATGAACCAACTTTAAGTGGAGACGTGCAAAATAGTGGAGATACAAATAAAGATGAAAAAAATCCGCTTGATGTTAAAGATATAATAAAGGCAAGTGGTGATGATTCAAACGAGAATACTACAACAAATAATAACACAAAAGGTAATGAGAGTGGCGATGTAAATAGTGTTGTTAGTGGAGATTAGATTTCAAAATTATACAATATAAATTAATGGAGGTAGATTATGAAAAGACTTATAATTTTAGGAGCACCTGGAAGTGGAAAAGGTTCACAATGCAAATGGATAACGAAGGACTATAATGTTCCTCATATATCAACGGGTGATATTTTTAGAAAAAACATTGCTGAAGGAACTGCTTTAGGAATGGAAGCTAAAAAATATATGGATGAAGGAAAATTAGTTCCAGATGAGTTAGTTGTTGACTTACTAAAATCAAGATTAGAAGAAGCTGACTGCAAAGAAAATGGTTTCTTGTTAGATGGCTTCCCAAGAACATTACATCAAGCAGAAGTTCTTGATGAATATCTTGATGCTAATGGGATTAAATTAGATAAGGTTATAAACTTGCATGTGCCTGATGAAGAAATTATGGCTAGAACAATAAATAGAAGAACATGCGAGAATCCAGAATGCAAGGAAATATATAATTTAAGAGACAATCCACCAAAAGTAGATGGTATTTGTGATAAATGTGGAAGCAAGTTATTCCAAAGAGATGATGATAATGAAGCAACAGTAAGTAATAGGCTTTCTGTATATCATTCTCAAACGGAACCTTTGATAGAATACTATACTGCAAAAGGATTAGTTGCAACAGTTGTTGGACAGGAGCAACTTTCGGATACTATTGCTTTAGTTAAGGCAGAACTTGAAAAATAATAATGAATTTAAATGGGACAGTAAACAATTTTGTTGTACTTTTATAGTACGCTAAAAGTTTACTGTCCCATGTCAATAACCAATGAAAAGTTCACCCTAAATAAAGCAAAACAATCAGTGAATTGTTCACACCTAGATAAAATGGTGACTTGTAAAAGTAATTTACCTAGATAAAATAACCTTAACTTATGTCTCCAATCTTGCTTTTTTAGTGCATTTAAAGTATAATACTATGCGAAAATTGTGGAAAAAGAAAGAAGGATAATAATGATAAATATTTATTCAGAAAAAGAGATTGAGAAAATTAGGGAAGCTTCAAGAATAGTTGCAAAGGCACATGAAGAAATTGCGAAAAATTTAAAAGTTGGTATGACAACAAAAGATATTGATGATATTACTGAAAAAGTATTTAAGGAAAACGGTGCAAATCCTTCATGTAAGGGTTATCCGAAAGGATATAGAAATGCATTTCCAGCAGCAAGTTGCATTTCTGTAAATGACGAAGTTATCCATGGAATACCTGGAAATAGAGTGATAAAGGATGGAGATCTTGTTTGCGTTGATTTAGTTGCTGATAAAAATGGATACTTTGGAGATGCAACAAGATGCTATGTTGTTGGAGAAGGAACAGAGGTTGCTAATAAATTAGTTGAGGTAGCAAAAAATAGTTTCTATGAAGGTATTAAGTATGCTAAACCTGGAAATAGAATATCGGATATATCTCATGCAATTCAAGAGTATGTTGAAAAAAATGGCTTTTCAGTGGTTAGAGAGTATCAAGGACATGGAATTGGAAGAGACATGCACGAAGATCCAGGTGTACCAAATTACGGAAAAAGTGGAAGAGGCCCAAGATTAGAAGCTGGTATGGTGCTTGCTATTGAACCTATGATAAATGAGGGAACATACGACATTATAACTGAACCAGATGGATGGACAGTATTAACAAGAGATGGAAAATTATCAGCTCATTATGAGAACACAATTGTAATAACAAAAAATGGTCCTGAAATTTTGACAACTCTTTAAAAAAATGTTGACATATAGCCAGTTTCGTTGTATACTTATTGAGTTAGAAAGTGGCTCTTTATGAGCCCTAACAAAGAAAGGTAGATATTAAATTGCGGAATACAAGTTGGAAGCATTGTTACTTCAACAAGTGGACGAGACAAAGGCATGTATTTGATTGTGATTGATGCGAATGATGAATATGTATATCTATGTGATGGAGATCTTAGAAAAATAGAAAATCCGAAGAAAAAGAAGATAAAACACGTCGAAGTTACAGAGTTTTATTCTGAGACTATTGCGGAGAAAGTAAAAAACCAAAATAAGATTTCAAATCAAGATATAAAAAAAGCTCTAAAAGAAATTCTTAAAAAAGAAGTAGGAGGTTAATATGTCTAAAGAAGATATTATTGAAGTTGAGGGTACTGTTGTTGAGGCATTACCAAATACTGAATTTATAGTTGAACTAGAAAATGGTCATAGATTACATGCACATATATCTGGAAAACTAAGAATGAACTTTATAAGAATACTTCCTGGTGATAAGGTAAAATTGGAACTTTCACCATACGATTTAAATCGTGGAAGAATAACTTGGAGAGCAAAATAAGGTTTGCGCGGCACTTCCTTTAAAAGGAAGATAATTATATAAAATATATAATACTGGCTTATGTTAGGAGGGAAAAAAATGAAAGTAAGACCATCAGCAAAGAAGATTTGCGACAAATGTAAAATCATCAAGAGAAAGGGCGTTGTAAGAGTAATATGCGAGAACCCAAAGCATAAACAACGTCAAGGCTAAATGATATTTTAATTAGTTTATAAATATTAAGAAGGTGCGGCTGTCCTTGCTTAGGATTCTTCTTAGTATTTAGATAAATCAACTGCTTACGTCACTAAGCAAAAGTTATAGCAAAAGCATTTATAGGTAAAAGATTTTATGGAGGTGTATTTTTTAAATGGCTCGTATTGCAGGAGTTGACTTACCAAGAGAAAAAAGAGTTGAAATCGGCTTAACATATATCTATGGTATAGGAAGAACAAAATCTAACGAAATTTTAAAAGAAGCTGGAATAAATCCAGATACTAGAGTTAAGGATTTAACAGAAGATGAAGTTATTAAAATAAGAGAAATTATTGATAAAGGCTACAAAGTAGAAGGCGATTTGAGAAGAGATACAGCATTAAACATTAAGAGATTAATGGAAATCAGATGCTACAGAGGTATAAGACATTCAAAGAACCTACCAGTTAGAGGACAAAGAACAAAAACTAATGCTAGAACAAGAAAAGGTCCAAGAAAATTAGTAGCTAATAAAAAGAAATAAGGAGGGTGAAATATAGTGGCTAAGGTACAAGCTAAAAAAGCAACAACAACTAGAAGAAGAAAAGAGCGTAAAAATATTGAAAAAGGTCAAGCTCATATTCACTCTAGTTTCAATAACACAATAGTTACAATTACAGACGTACAAGGAAACGTAATTTCTTGGGCAAGTTCTGGAGAAATGGGATTTAAAGGTTCAAGAAAGAGTACTCCTTATGCATCACAATTAACTGCTGAAACAGCAGCTAAAGCAGCTATGGAGCATGGATTAAAATCAGTAGAAGTATTTGTAAAAGGTCCAGGTGCTGGTAGAGAAGCAGCAATTCGTGCTCTTCAAACAGCAGGACTTGAAATCAGTATGATAAAAGATGTTACTCCAATTCCTCACAATGGTTGTAGACCACCAAAGAGAAGAAGAGTATAATCGGGTAATTTGAGAAATTAATTTTAGAAAGGATGAATAAATAAATGGCAAGATATACAGGAGAGTCATGCCGTATTTGCCGTAGAGAAGGCGAAAAATTGTTTCTTAAAGGTTCAAGATGTTATACTGACAAGTGTGCTTTAACAAGAAGAGCATATGCGCCAGGACAACACGGACAAAAAAGAAAGAAACAATCTGAATATGGTGTGCAATTAAGAGAAAAACAAAAAGCTAAATCATTTTATGGTGTTTTAGAGTCACAATTTAGAAAATATTTTGAGGAGGCTGCTAGATCTAAAGAAGTTACAGGTACAAAATTGCTTCAAATTCTTGAAAGCAGATTAGATAATGTAGTTTATAGAGTAGGTCTTGCAACTTCAAGATCACAAGCTAGACAACTAGTTAGACATGGTCATTTTGAAGTAAATGGAGTAAAAGTAAATATTCCATCATACTTAACAAAAGTTGGAGATGTAATTAAAGTTAGAGAATCAAGTGCAAATAATGAAATATTTAAACAAATAGTTGAAGCTAATGAAAATGGTAGACCAGTTCCAACTTGGTTAGAATCTGATTTAGCTAATAAAACAGGAAAGATAGTAGCTCTTCCAACAAGAGAAGAAATAGACTTACCAGTTCAAGAGCATTTGATTGTTGAATTGTATTCTAAATAGAAATAATTAAAAAAATATAATAATATTTAGGAGGTTAAAGAATGATAGAATTCGAAAAGCCAAGAATCGAATGTTTAAAGTTGGACAATGATAACATGTATGCAAAATTCGTATGCGAACCATTAGAGAGAGGTTATGGAATTACACTTGGTAATTCACTTCGTAGGATTTTGTTATCGTCATTGCCTGGTGCTGCAATAACTAGTATCAAAATTGATGGAATACAACACGAATTCTCAACGATTCCAGGAATAGTTGAAGATGTTGTTGAAATAATACTTAATTTAAAAAATGTTAGATTAAAGATATTTGATAACGAAGAGAAAACATTAAGAATTGATGTTGATGGTGAGGGCGAAGTAACTGCTGGTGATATCAAAGGGGATGCAAACGTAGAAGTTTTAAATCCTGATTTACATATAGCAACAATTTCTGAAGGCGGAAAATTGCATATGGAGCTTACTGCTAATCGTGGCAGAGGTTATAATCCATCAGTAAAAAATAAAAACCCAGATCAGCCAATAGGAGTTATTGCAATTGATTCTATTTATACTCCAGTCAAAAAAGTAAATTTCTATGTTGAGAATACAAGAGTTGGTCAAATTACAGATTTTGATAAATTGACAATCGAATTATGGACAGATGGAAGCTTGCTTCCAGATGAAGCTTTGAGTTTAGCTGCGAAAGTTATGAATGAGCATTTGGCTTTGTTCATAGATTTATCAGAGGCTACAAAGAATACAGAAATAATGGTTGAAAAAGAAGAATCTAAGAAAGAAAAAGTTCTTGAAACTACTATTGAAGAACTTGACTTATCTGTGAGATCATATAATTGTTTAAAAAGAGCTGGAATTATTAATGTTGAAGATTTAACTAATAAGACAGAAGAAGAAATGATGAAAGTTAGAAACTTGGGTAGAAAATCACTTGAAGAAGTAACAAATAAACTTCATTCTTTAGGTTTGGATTTCATGCCAAGTGAAGAATAGAACTATTAAGGAAGGGTGAAATAAAGTGGCAGAAAATAGAAAGTTAGGAAGAACTGCTGATCATAGAGTAGCTATGCTAAAAAACCTAACAACTAGTGTTATTTGGCATGGACAAATCGAGACAACTGAAGCTAAAGCTAAAGAAGTTAAGAGCATAGTTGATAGCTTAATTTCTCTTGCCATTAGAGAAAAAGATAATTTTGAAACAGTTGAACAAACAGTTTCAAGAGCAAAAGTAGATGAAAAAGGAAATAAAGTTACTGAAGAAGCTACAAGCAAAAACGGTAAGAAGTTCCAAAAGGTTGTTAGAGAAACTGTTAAAGAAGAAGTTAAAAAGGACAACCCATCTAGACTTGCTGCAAGAAAGAAAATTATGGCTAATATCAACAAAGTGAAAGATGAAAAGGGTAATAATGTTGATCTACCTGGAAAATTATTTGGCGAGATTGCTGAAAAGTATGCAGATAAAAAAGGTGGATATACAAGAATAATTAAACTAGGAAAGAGAAGAGGAGACGCTGCTGAAGCTGTTATCTTACAATTAGTTTAAATTATAAGCTAGTATTATATGTTTAATGAAGAGACATTTCTATAAAGAAGTGTCTTTTTTATGTAATAGGAAAGTAACAAATTTGCAACTTTTTATGTATTAATTTTCT
>CAVHNT010000030.1:0-25386 GCA_963637565.1 bacterium | reverse complement strand
AATTTTTGATTCTTTACATAGAAAGGATTGTGCTAGTTTACACAAACTTTTCTACATACTCAATAAGGAACTATAACTCTAAGACTTGTGATACATTATTCAATGTAATTATACCATATCAGAATGTAATAAGGAACTATAACAATTATCATGTTGTTTTCATCTATACCGAAATTATACCATATCAGAATGTAATAAGGAACTATAACTTTTCAGATTTGCTGTTATGCTCATTTACCTTTGTTTCAACTTGTTTAAATAAATCTTCACCTAGAATATTTTTTAGCCACTCCATATTTTCCTCCTTAAATTTTAGCTTCGTTTTTATCTCCGGTGTCTTCCGGTGCTATCGAAAGTTTATCTCTCATTTCGCAAGAGTATTTCCCGACCAGTTTATCTGCCTTAACGGTTTATGGGGCATAAAAAAAGAAGCTATCATAACGATAACCTCTTATTCTTCAATTAAATTTTTTAAATACTCCTTGTATTGTTCTAAATTATCAAATTCATCATAATTTATTCCAGGAGCTCTTTTTTTGAATTTATCTTCATACTTCTTTCGAAGTTCTTTTGCTTCATCATCAAATATGCTCATAAACTTCAACTACCTTTCTTAATAATTCTTTTAATGGCAATATACTATTTATAAAATCCAAACTTTCTTTATCTCCAACTATATATTCTGTATATAAATTAGCTATAATTTCTCGTTCTTTATTTCCCATTCTTGACCAATACTCATCTGAATGCATGAAATTGCCATACAAATTATTATCAGTTATACAAGAAAAAATATCACTTATAGACATATTATCTTCAAATTTTATAAGTATATCAATATATTTCTCATCAAGTAATATTTTTTTCGCATCTTCTAATGCTTTAGATATATCATTTCGTAAATCTACTGAAATACTATTATTTACATCTAACATATGCGTTGTTTCATGAACAAGTGATTTTATAGTATCATAATCGTTAAATTGCGGATGTTTTGGATTTATGATTATCTTATCATCATCTATGCTATAATACAATGGTTTTTTATTGATTATACCATATCAGAATGTAATAAGGAACTATAACTGCAAAGGAAAAGGACCAGAAAATTCTAATCCTTGTGAAGTTTTTTTCTTATTTTGCATATACTGGTTATTGATAGTATTATTAGATGATGGTATTCTGTAATTAGAAGTCGACTACGGGATTTTACCCGTACTTGGCTTCTTTTTTTATATATTTTCTCAAGATTATTGTTTTTTTAATTATATAATACTAGAATATAGTTGGAATTTTAGCTTGTGTGAGAAGTTTTTATCTTTCTTAGTATTGTTTTATCTTTGTTTAATAACTTATTAATCAAAAAGACCTGCAGTTTTATCTGCAAGTCTTTTTGATATTATTAATTATTTTGAATTGTCTTAAGTACTTTCTTCAATCTCTTCCTCTACGAGGAATGAAAAGGCGACAATGCTGACAAATGCGGAACCCGTCTCGCGAGAGACTTGCTTCCGAAGTTCAGCAACGTCTTCTATGGTTGTGATCTTTTTTCCCAATGTACATATTCTGGCACTGAACATTGATTTGATACCAGTCATGTAGGATACGTAGTAGACATACCTCTTGCTAGCCATGGAAAAGTTCCCTCCTTAATTGTGGTAGAGTTTTTATTTTTGTTAACCAGCTTCATTATTTTACTCTCATTGTTGCGATTTGTCAAGTTTACGGGCAATTATTTAACTAATATAAGTACTTTTCAAAATTTTGTTTCATGATATTTATTTTTATGAATATTGGATTTCTAATTGTCGTTTTGACTGTTTTTGTTCAAGAATACTATGTTTTTGTCTGTCGCAAATGTGTTGAAACCATATAGTATTACAACATCGTTTATTTTGTTTTGGGATATGTAGTCTAATGTACTCGACTTGTTATATCTTAAGTCTATTAGATGTACTTCTGAGTAGTTCTCTGAGATGAATGGTGCAATTGCACTTGTGTAAGAATCTCGAATTATTAGTATTTTTGAATTGTCTGTTATCTTTTCATTTTTTATAATTACTAATGGTTGGTTCCCACATAGAAAGTATTGGTATTTGTCTTTCTTTTCAAGGTATTCTGGGTTGTATAGGTTAATATTTTGTGATTTTCTATTTTCGTATTTTGTTATTTGTTTATTTTCTTGCGGTATATAGGCTTGTATTGAATCTGGTTTTGCCCAAAATGCTAGTGAGTATGAGTAATTTGAACCATAAAAATTTGTGGTTACTGTGTTTGCAAGATAGTTTTTAATATCTAGCTGTGTTTTGTTTGTTTTTTCGAATATGCTATTTGCAACATAATAAGCGCCAAGGCTTGTTAGATGTATATCTGTATGATAATATATATCTTCTTCCTTTTTTTCATCTAGCTTTTCTAGTATTGGCAATGTAGTTGCTTCTACGTTTTTATATACGTTGTTTATTATGCTTTTTTCATCTTCTGTTTGGGCAAATTTTGGTAACTTGCTATTTAATATGCACGCACTTGATGGGATTATTCCTAGATACACGTTTGCATTTGTATTCTTTACGAATTTGTTTATATATTCTATGTTATTTAAGATTTTTTCATTGTCCACTTTTTCTATTCTTTTTATTAGATAGTCATCTTTGCAAAAAAATACATCATTGTTTTCTTCTTTTCCTAACATTTTTTCTGATATTGCTTTAGTACATACAAAAATATTTCTTCCTGCTAAATGGTCTGTTAGGTATGTTTCTAGTTTGTCAAAGTATGTTCCATCTAATATTGTTTTGAATGTGATTCGAGGTTGTGTGCTTAAATATCTATTTTCGAGTTCTGAAAAGTCTTGTAGCGGAGATAATATGCTTACTATTGGTAATGTGAAAGTAAAAATGCAAAAAGTTATTGATAAAAAGTATGAGGATTGCTTTTTAGACATTTTTTCACCTCGTTTTCTATAATAAATTTAAGAAAAAAAGATGTACCAAGTTTAGATGGTACATCTTTGATTTTAGTCTTTATTTTGCAAATACATCTTCTGGTATTGTATATCCATCTGGCAACACTATCATTGCAACATAGTTTCCTTTTACTTGGACAACTGCATTTCTTTCCCATATTTTATTAACGCCTGGATCACAAGCTCCTTCTTCTTTTCCTTGTTCTATTCTTTTGTTAAATATCTCTTTAACTTTTTCTACATCATCAGTGTTTTCAACTTCAACTAATGCAATTTCTTGTGCAAATCCTGTTATAGCTGGCATGTATATTTCTTCTTGCTTTAAAGAGATATCTGATAATCCAGGATAGAATGAGTTTATTGTTTCAGCATCTGTTTCTGGGAAGAATACAAGCCCATCTCTTGTTTCTTCTGGTTGTGCTGCTATTATTGAGTTGTAAACATCTGTTAATTCTATGTCATTTTTATTATTTTCTTCTTGAATAGCTGGTTGTTGTTGGTCTTCTTGATTGTTGTTTAGTTCGGTATTGTTATTAGTATTTGAGCATGCAACAAGTGAAAATACACAAGCTACTGATATTATACCTAAAATTATTTTTTTCATTTAAAACATCTCCTTTTGTTTTTTTTATTCTTACATTATTATAAAGCAGAAAAATATAAAATGCAATGTTGGTTTTATGAAATATGTAACTGTTATGAAACGTTTTCTTGAATTTTTTGTGAAAATGACTTTGTTCATTTTCCTTTTTCTTTTTGGACACATTTTTTACACATTTGCCTGTTATTTTATACTCCAGAAAGTTTTTAGCAAACTTGATTATTTTATGATACTGATATGAGTTTGGTATCAAAATTGAATTGTTGGAGGTTTCAATATGTTAATGAAAAATTCTTTTTTTCTTAGGCACAAGAAATTACTTATAATACTAAGTGCTGTGCTAATTTTAATTATTGTTGGCGTTTGTGGTATTTCAAGTTTTAATTCGCATAATACTACATTTGCTTCTACTAGAGAGCCATATACAGTAAAGAAAGGTAATATATCTAGTAGCATAACTGGTTCTGGAGTTATTAAGTCTTCAAGTACTAAAAAAGTTTCTTCAGAAGTTTCTGCTGATGTTTTGAAGGTTAATGTTGCTGTTGGTGATACTGTATCTAAAGGTGATGTGTTGTTTGAATTAGATACTTCTAATATTAATACACAGATACGTTCTAGTCAGAAAAACATATCTAATTCTTCAAAGAACGTTAATTCGTATAAAGAAGATATAAAGAATTTGAATGTATACGCAAGTACTTCTGGATATGTTTCAGATTTGAATTATACAGTTGGGGATAGTGTTAATAAAAATTCCACTGCGTTTAAACTTACAAACGATGATTATTACTATTTGAACTGTTCTTTTTATTATAATTCAAACGTAGATATAAAAGTTGGCGATAAAGCCACTGTTTTTGTTGCTAGCTCGCTTATTGAATTTACTGGTGAGGTTAGTTTTGTAAGCACATATAAAACTATTTCTAGCGAAGGCTTGCCACTTCAAAGTGTTGAGATAAAGATTCCAAATCCAGGGTATACAATTGCTGGTCTTTCAGCTAGTGCAACAGTTCATACAGGAACGATATCTATAAGGAGTATTGATTATACAACTATTAAAGAGGCTGATTCTGTTCAAGTTAAGTTTTTGTCTAGTGGAAATGTTGCTTTGATTAATGCTAAGAATGGCGATTTTGTTAGTGAAGGTGATTTGCTAATTTCTTTATCAAATGATGATTTGTATGAAGAACTTTCTAATGCACAATCTAATTTGAGTGATGCTTATGAGGATTTAAACAATGTTAAGGATAACTTGGATTTTTACACAATAACCGCCCCTATAGATGGTGTTATAACTTCTGTGAATGTGCTTGAAGATGATTATGTGCGTGCGGAAACAGAACTTTGTACAATTGTTAATAATGATAATTTGGAATTTGATATAAGTGTTGATGAGTTAGATATATTGGATGTGGAGCTTGGTCAAGAAGTTAAAATTCAAATAGATGCACTTGATGAAACTAAAGTAACTCCATTGATTGGTTATGTTTCGGAGATTGCTCTTGAGGGAACTACATCTAATAGTGTTACAACATATCCTGTAACTATATCTTTGTCTGGAGATTCGAATATAAAGATTGGTTTTAACTGTAGTGCCGAAATTGTAACATCTAGTGTGGAAGATGTTTTGATTGCTCCTGTTGATGCTATTGATAGTGTGAAGGGCAAATACTACGTTACTCTTGAAGACAATACTAGAAAAGAAGTTTCAGTTGGAACATACAATGAAGATTACATAGAAATTACTGATGGTCTTTCTGAAGGCGATGTGATTTTATTACCAGAAAAGAAAGCTTCTTCTCAAACTGAGAAAAATAATGAAAAGGGTTCTTTCGATTTTTCCAATATGGGAGGAGCACCAATGAATATGCAAGGCAACGGTGGAGGTGGCAACCATGGCGGTGGAATGCCTATGCAAGGAGGATTTTAATAGAAAGGATAAAAATATATGATTGATATAGATGATTTATCGAAAGTTTATAATATGAGTGGTAATGAAGAAAATAGAGTGTATGCTTTGAATCATGTCAATTTACATATAAAAGAGCATGAATTTGTTTCTATAATTGGTCCTTCAGGTTCTGGCAAATCCACTTTAATGAATATGCTTGGATGTCTTGATGTTCCAACAGAAGGTTCATATAAGTTAGATGGAAAAGAAGTTTCTAAAATGAAGGATGACGAACTAGCGGAAGTTAGAAATAGAACTATAGGATTTGTGTTCCAAGGTTTTAATTTGTTACCAAAACTTGATGCTATTGAAAATGTTGAACTACCTTTGATTTATCAAGGAGTATCAGCAAAAGAAAGACATGAATGTGCCATAAAGGCTTTGGAAAGTGTTGGCTTGGGTAAGAGGATTCATCATAAACCATCTGAATTGTCTGGTGGACAACAACAGAGAGTTGCAATTGCTAGAGCACTTATTACAAATCCTCCTCTTATTTTAGCGGATGAACCTACTGGAAATCTTGATTCTAAATCCGGCAAGGAAGTAATGGAGATTTTTAAAAATCTTAATAAGAATGGTAATACAATTGTGCTTATAACTCATGATAATGGTGTTGCAAATCAAGCACAAAGAGTTATAAGAATACAGGATGGAAAGCTTTATGAGGTTGGAGGTGCACAGGAGTGAGTTTGTTTCTTAGTTTGAAAATGGCTATAAAAAGTATACTTTCTAATAAACTCAGAACGTTTTTAACTATGCTTGGAATTATAATTGGTGTTGCTGCGGTAATAACTGCAGTTGGATTTGCAGAAGGCAGTACTAAGAGTATAACAAGTGATTTAGAAAGTAGTACACAAACCAATATGCTTACTGTAAGATTAATGGGAAGAATAACTTCTGATGTAAAGTATGAAGATGTGGCTGAAAAGTTGGAAGGAATATCGGGAATAGATGCTTATTCACCTGCTGTTAATGGTAATGCTTCAATAAAAAACGATAGCAATACAAGTGTAACAACTAGCTATATAGGTACGGATAACAATTATTCACTTGTACAAGATAAAACAATAAGTGAAGGTAGATTTTTGACTTCTTTTGATATAGATGGTGCATTAAATGTTGCGGTAATAGGAAGTTATATTGCAAATGAACTTTTCCCTGATAATGATGCTGTTGGTTCGTATATCTCCATGTCTGGTCAAAAATTTAAGGTGGTGGGTATCTTTACTCAAATTGACGGTGGAGAAGAAAATTCAAATGATGATTTAATAATAATTCCATACACAGTAGCACAACGTCTTGGCAGAGCGGGAAGTATTAACACGATATATGTTAGAGTTACTAATTCAAATGAGGTTGATTTAATTCAAACACTTATTGAAAATGAACTATATTCATTGTATAAAGATGAGGATTATTACAATGTAACAAGTCAGGAAGCTATGCTAGAAACATTATCATCTGTTACAGGTACACTTTCTATTGTACTTGGAGGAATTGCAGCTATTTCTTTGTTAGTTGGTGGAATTGGAATAATGAATATAATGATTGTTTCTGTAACAGAAAGAACTCGTGAAATAGGTATAAGAAAAGCAATTGGTGCAAAAAAGAATAATATATTAATGCAGTTTTTGATAGAAGGATTGATATTAACTGGAGTAGGAGGAATACTAGGAATTGTATTAGGCTGTGTGGCTATAACGATAATTGGAAATCTTGGGCTTGTACCGGCAGTTTATTCGATTAAATGGATATTAATAGCATTCTTTGTTTCACTTCTTACTGGAATTATTTTTGGATTATTTCCTGCATACAAGGCTGCAAAACTTGATCCGATTATTGCGTTAAGAAGTACATAGTTTATCTCAATTGATGTTTATTGCTTTTTACAGTTATTCATAGTTTAACACAGTATGTTTTATTATTTAATTTGTGCATTGTGTTATACGCAAGTTTAGGCTATAATTTTTCACTTCATTGAAATTTTGTCGAAATGTTGTATATGTATTGACATAATTTTAAAAACGCACTATACTGTACTAGTACACATAGTACAATATTTCTTGTTCTCAAGGAGTGAATTGAATGAAAACGTTGGAAGTTTTTGAAAGAATTCAAAGTATCTTATCTTTTTTTCTAATGTTTTACTCTATATATCAAATAGTTATATGGATGTTTGTATATAGTAAGCCGACAAAAAAGAAAAAGATAACTAAGAAAAAACATAGATTTATGGCTGTTATATCAGCAAGAAACGAAGAAAATGTTATAGCAAATTTAATAGATAGTTTAAATAAGCAAGTATATCCAAAAGATAAGTTAGATATATATGTAATTGCAGACAATTGCACAGATAATACTGCTGAAGCTGCTAAAAATGCTGGTGCTATAGTTTATGAAAGATTTAATGAATATAAACGTAGCAAAGGTTATGCTCTAGAATGGTTTTTTGATATTGTTTTAAGAGAATTTCCAGATAAGTATGATGCTTTTTGTATTTTTGATGCTGACAATATAGTTGCTCCAAACTTTATAAGTAAAATGAATGAGAAGCTATGTGAAGGTGAAACTGTTGTACAAGGATATCGAGATATGAAAAATGCTGGCGATAACTGGGTTTCGGCTAATTACGCAATTTTCTATTGGACAATGGATAGATGTTACCATTACACAAGAGATAAACTTGGTCTTTCGCCACTTATTAATGGAACTGGATTTATGATTGCGATGTCTGTGCTTAAAGAAGACGGCGGTTGGCATACAGAGACTTTAACAGAGGATACTGAAACGTCAATGAATATGATTGCAAAAGGCAGAAAAATTGCATGGGCGAATGATGCTATAATTTATGATGAACAACCTACAGATTTTGTTGTTGCGTGGAATCAAAGATTAAGATGGGGTGTAGGAACAGCACAATGTTTAAAAACTTGTTTGCCAAAGATGCTTAAATCTAAAAACTTTTCGCCTCAACTTATTGATGGAATCATTTATTTAATGGGAATGCCAATCATATTGATTTCTGCATTTATTGGATGCGTTGATATTTTGAAAATATTATTACTTCCAGCAAGACAAGGATTAGTATTTCTACAAGAAAAGTTACTTGTAAGTGCCTTGTTTATAATACTTTCAATTTTTCATGCTATATGGGTTGTAAGATTAGAAAAGAAAGATATTAAAAAAGTTTGGAAAGGAATAGTAACATATCCAATATTTTTATCAGTTAGTTTCTTTGTTAATTTTGCAGCATTCTTTAATATGAATTTACAATGGAAACAAATTAAACATGAAAGTAAGGCAACAATAGATGATGTAAAATAGATATTATGAAAGGCAAGTGAGTATAATGAAGACTCGCTTGCCTTAAAATTTTATTGTTTTTAAATGTAGTTTCTAGGTACTCTTTTAGAAATATCGCATATCAATTCATAAGGAATTGTGCCAAGATAATCGCTTAGATATTTTATATGTTCTCTGTTTTTGTATATGTATACTCTGTCATGTATTTTCACATTTTCATCTACTTTAATCATAAGCATATCCATGCATATGTTTCCAACTATTTGATATTTTTTATCATTTATATACACATAAGCACCAGTCAATTTTCTGTTTATTCCATCGGCATAACCTATAGAAACGGTTGCAATTAATTGATCTTCTTCAGCTTTATATAAAGCATTATAGCCAACGGTTTCACCTTTTTTTATTTTTCTTATTTCTATTACGTCACTACAAAGTGATATTGTATCCTTTAATTCTAAATCTTTATTTGTAAAGCCATACATTATAATCCCAAGTCTGCATCCATTACAAAAATCTATTTTAGGATAGTCTAGTAGAGTGTCACTTTGTGCTATATGTACCATTTCAATTTTAGATAAATCTATATCAGAAGTAATGTACTTAAATTTATCAATTTGTGTCATTGTGTTACTTTTGCTATCAGCATTGTAAATATGTGTAAAAATACCTTGGAGATGCAAATCCGAGTTAGCAATTGTGTTATACATTAAATCAAATTCAGCTTTATCTTTAACTCCCAACCTGTTCATTCCTGTATCTATTTTTATATGAACATTAATGTTGTGATTTTTGATTTCGTTAACGTATTTTAAGTTAGTTACGGTTACATCAATATTGTTTTCTTCACAAACATTTATATATTTTGAATCTATTATGCCAAGGCAAAGTATTGGAATATCAAAGTCTTTTCTTATTGTTAAAGCTTCATCAAGAGATGAAACAGCAAGATAATTGCATCCACTATCAATAATTGCTTTTATAACTTCATTACTGTTATGTCCATAACAGTCAGCTTTTACCACACCAATATAATATTTATAATTTTTAAAATCTTTTATTATAGTTTTAATGTTGTACTTGATATTTTCTAAATTGATTTCGGCAAATGTATTTCTATATGTCATAAAATTCACTTCCTTAAATAATTTATTAAGATTATACTTCTTGTACAGTAGTTTAAGATATTATTTTTTAATCTCTTGTTGTTAACATATACACATTATTACTTTATTACTTTGATGTCAATATATACACAAAATCACAAGAATCTTTTGTATATTTTTATATTGCTTGGTAATAATTTCATTGGAGGTGTTGATATTGTATATTTATTCGCATAATGACAACAAAAATAAAAATGGCGTAAAATTATTTTTTACAGTTTTATTGACAGTGTTTTTTACTGTAATAATAATAGAGAATATAATAATTTTGATGGGAAACGAAAGAAAGAGTTATATAGGTGAAAGACTTGCAAGTAATAGAGAATATAGTAGTAATCAAGTAGTAAGTGTATCAAGTGGAAGAGAGTTGTCTTTAATAATTGAAAATGTTAAAAATTCGACTGTTGGAATAAGCTTACTAAAACCAGATGGTGAAAATATGCTTGACGTGAATGTGGCTGAAAAGTGGGGAACTGGAACAGGAATAATTGTTACAAGAAATGGATATATATTAACCAATCAACATCTTGCACAGAATGTGGGAGCTAAATTAGTCGTTACCTTAAATGATGGAAAAGTGACTCAGGGAAAGGTTGTTTGGAACGAACCAAGCATAGACTTGGCTATTGTAAAAATAGATGAAAAGAATTTGAAGGCAGCAACGTTAGGAAATTCATCAAATGTGTATGTGGGCGATGATGTCATTGCTATTGGAAATCCACTTGGTGTTGAATTTCAAGGAACCACAACAAAAGGAATAATAAGTGGAACAAATAGAGCTTTTACTTTTAAAGAAAACAACGAAGAAATTTTTATGTCTGGACTAATACAAACAGATGCAAGCATAAATCCAGGAAACAGTGGAGGACCTCTTATAAATACAGAAGGAGAAGTGATAGGCGTAAATACAGTAAAACTTTCTGAAGCAGAGGGAATAGGATTTGCTATGCCAATTAACATTGTGAAACCAATTATAGAAAAACTTGAAAAAAATGAAACTTTTGAAGAGGCTTATCTTGGTGTGTATGCACTTGATAAAGAAATGATTCCATACATGGACTCTAAAGTGGAATTTGATAGTGGTATTTATTTAACTAAAGTTGATAAATATGGTCCGTGTGGAAAAGCTGGATTGAAGGTTGGAGATATAATTGCTTCTATAGACAACATAGAGGTTGATAAAATGATTGAACTTAGAGAATATATATATTCAAAATCTCCTGGTGAAACAGTAACATTAAAAGTTATTGATGGTAAAGAAAAAGAAGTGAAAGTCGTTTTAGGAAGAAGATAGGATTTACATTCTTGAAAAATATAATTAAAAATGAGTAAAATTATTAGCAAGAAAGATGAAAATCAAAGATTTTCATCTTTCTTGTCCGTCATTATAGCAAAAAGGAAAAAATCAAGCAACAAGCTTGATTTAATATGGTGCGCCCGAGGGGATTTGAACCTCCGACCTCTCCCTTAGGAGGGGAGCGCTCTATCCAACTGAGCTACGAACGCATTACACAAGGATTATAATATATTTTTTTAAATAATTCAACTATAAACAGAAAATATACAACAATACACACTAATTGTTTGAATAAAAAGAAAAATAACCTGCTTTAAGTATATCCTTAAAACAGGTTATTGGTGCGCCCGAGAGGATTCGAACCTCCAACCGTTCGGTTCGTAGCCGAATACTCTATCCAGTTGAGCTACGAGCACATCTGACAAATACATATTATACAACAAAATGTGAAAAAATCAAGTACTAAATACAGTTTTGCTTTTTTGAATATATTTTTGTGTAAATAAATTAAAACTTGCGGTACATGGGCATTTTGAATGGAATTATGCCTTTTATAATGCTTGGTATACAAATATGATATTTTATGTTATAATGCGCCTTAAGAAGTAGTGTGAGGAGTTTTGCTAAATAGATGGATGTATGAGGTGAAAAATGGAACTTAAAGAAAAATTTATGAAAGAAGCAATAAAAGAAGCTAAGAAGGCTTATGGGAAAAATGAGGTGCCAATTGGAGCTGTGATTGTAAAAGATAATAAAGTAATTGCTAGAGCTCATAATTTAAGGGAATGTAAAAAACAAGCAATTGCACATGCAGAGATTTTTGCTATTGAAAAGGCTTGTAAAAAACTTAAAGCATGGAGATTGGAAGAATGTGATATGTATGTTACATTAGAACCTTGCCCTATGTGTGCGGGGGCAATTTTAAATGCTAGAATTAATAATTTATATATTGGGGCGATGGAACCTAAATTTGGTGCGGCAGGGTCAAAATTTAATTTGTTTACAGATTTTGTTTTTAATCATAATGTTAATGTTGAAACTGGTATATTAGCAGATGAATCATTGAAACTAATGCAGGAATTCTTTAAACAATTGAGAAGATCAAAGAAAAAATAAATGTTGACAATAATAGAATTGATTAGTATACTTACAATTAGTATACTAATTATATAATAACGAAATGAAAGGAGAAGATACAAAATGAAAAATATATCTATATATCTTAAAGAAATTACTCAGGCTGAATATCATCGAGTTGATAAGAAATTAGAAAAATACAATTTAGTAAAGGGACAAGCAACTTTACTTTCTATAATAAAAGAGAACAATGGAGCTACTCAAAATGAACTTGCAAGTATTTTAAATGTAAAGTATTCTTCTATGAGTGAAAGACTTAATAAATTAGAATCGTTAGGTTACATAGAAAAGGGAGTAGACGAAAATAATCAAAAGTACAAAAGGGTATATATAACTTCATTGGGCAGAAAAGCAGTTACACAGGCAAATAAAACATTAAATGAATTTGATGAAAAACTTTATAAAGGATTTACTAAAAAAGATAGAAAGCAACTTGAAGAATATCTTGAAAAAATGTTAATAAATATAACAAAATAATAAGAAAGAAAAGTAACATATAAAAGTTTGAAAAATTTGTTATTGTCATATCTAATAAAGAAAAGAGGTTCATTAGTGAACCTCTTTATTTACTATTTCTTTTTAGCAACTGGTTTTTTAGCAACCGGCTTTTTAGCAACTGGTTTAGCAGTTACTTTTTTAGCAACTGGCTTAGCAGCAGCTTTCTTAGCAACTGGTTTAGCAGCAGCTTTTTTAGCAACTGGTTTAGCAGTTACTTTTTTAGCAGCTGGTTTAGCAGCAGCTTTCTTAGCAACTGGTTTAGCAGCAGCTTTTTTAGCAGCTGGTTTAACAGTAGCTTTCTTAGCAGCTGGTTTAGCAGCTACTTTTTTAGCAACTGGTTTAACAGCAGCCTTTTTAGCAACTGGTTTAGCAGCTACCTTTTTAGCAGCTGGTTTAACAGCAACTTTTTTTGCAACTGGTTTCTTTGCTACTGGCATTTTATGTGCCCCCCTTCTTTTGTAAAACTTGAACTAAGCTTTATATTAAATCATGAAGTTCAATACTATAATTAAAATATAACTAATTTTGTAATTATTTGCAATAGAAAATCGAAAAAAATTTTAATACATATAAAGTTAGTAGACTAATCATTAGTATGCTAATTTATATATTGCTACATGCGATTGCATGATGCGGATATTTGATTTATATTAAAAAATAATACTTTTTGTAAAAATAAATTCAAATTTATATATTATAGATTTAAAATAGCATTGTACAAGAACGATAATGAAAGGTTATTCATATCAAACTAATTTGAAAAATGTTTAAAATCTTTTGATTAAAAACTTAAATATGTACTAGCATTTTTATATGTTTTGTAATATAATTCTTTTTGTGAAGGTGGTGAGTGTATGGCACAAGAAAATATGCTTAGAGAAGAAAAAAGACGTTTGCTAGGATTAATGAACTACGAATATGTTAAGTTGAATTTTTTTAAACTTACATCAACTTTAGATAATAACTTAAATGAACCAAGATGGATGGATGTTTATGTTTTGCTATACAAAGCCGGTTTGCCAGCTGACATTACTGTTTACAATATATTGCTTGAAAAGTTGTCAAGACCTGTGTTTTGGTTTTATTTTATAGATGGAGAAAAAAGGTATTTAGCTAATGCAAATGAATTGCTGATAAAGAGATACGTTTATTATCTTATTACTGGAGAATCGGCCGAATACTATGTAAAATCACAATATATTCCAAGAAAAGATTATATAAAAGAAATATTAAAGGTATCTAAATTTAGTGAATGTGGAATATATTTGAAGCATGTGAATGATAATAAATTTAGGGTAGAACCTTTTAGTATAGAATTCGAAACCGTAGATGAGGCAAGGAAAATATATGAAGAGTTACTAGATATAAAAGACTTTTATACCAATATTAATGTTGATAAAAAAGTGTTTTTAAATAATTATGATGCAGTTTTAAAATTAAGTAAAGATAAAAGAATGATTGCAACTATAAGTAACATATCTTCATATTTTAAAGGAAAATTTAACATTAATGACGGATCTATAACTGTAGACGGAACAGATATAAAGATTAATGATGAAGAAACGGCAACTGCATATCAAAATGCGGTGATTGATGCATATCATTTCTTTAGAAATGTTATAAACACTACTGATAGAAGAGATATCATAAGTGAAATGTACAACAATAATGTGTCACCCGATATAAAGAAAGAATTTGAAGACAACTTACCATCATATTTAAATGTTATAAAAAATAGAGATTTAATAGACTGGATTGTTACTATTTCTAAGGAAAGCAAGTACACATTGAATATTACATATGATGAACAAGGAGTGTTTTACATAAATGGAGCAATTATAGTTACTCCTTTAGATGCAAAAGAGTATTATATAGACTATATGGACAAGAAAAAAGAAAAACTTGCTGTAGCTATATATAAAAATACTATTTTAAACAAAATTAAAACAATTTGGAATAAGTTTAGAGCTAGATTTGCAAGTGCTTAGAAAATACTCTTTACAGTATTCTAACATTATGCTATAATAAGCTTGTCTTAAAGATAAAAAAAGTATATAATCATACCGTAAAATATATTTGCATGAGTGGTGTGCAATGAAAGGCTATGAACCTTGTCAGGTCCGGAAGGAAGCAGCAATAAGTAGTTACTTTTGTGTGATACACCATTCATACAAGTATGTTTTACGGTATTTTGTTTTTACATAATACAGTTAGAAAAAATATAAATAGATAGACTTAAGGTAGGTGAGTATATGGCATATGTAGCCTTATATAGAAAATTTAGACCACAACGCTTTGAAGATGTTGTTGGACAGGAACATATAACACAAACAATAAGAAATCAAATTAAGAGCGGTAGAGTTGCACATGCATATCTTTTTAGTGGAGGCAGAGGCAGTGGAAAAACAAGTACTGCTAAGATTTTATCAAGAGCTGTGAATTGCTTGCATCCAGTAGATGGTGAGCCCTGTAATGAATGCGAAATATGTAAGCAAGCTCTTGAAGGAAATTTAATTGACATTAGTGAAATAGATGCTGCTTCTAATAATGGTGTTGACAACATAAGAGATATAAGGGAAGAAGTTGAATTTATTCCAACAACTGCAAAGTACAGGGTATATATAATAGACGAGGTACACATGTTATCTACTGGTGCTTTTAATGCTTTGCTAAAAACATTGGAAGAGCCACCCAAACATGTTATTTTTATACTTGCGACAACAGAACCTCAAAAGTTGCCGGTTACAATATTATCTAGATGTCAAAGATTTGATTTTAAAAGAATATCAATTGAAAATATAACTAAAAGATTAAATATAATTTGTAATGAATCAAATATAGAAATAGAAGACGCGGCTTTGAAGATAATTGCAAAGATGTCAGATGGGGCAATGCGTGATGCTATAAGCATTTTGGAAAGATGTATTGCAGATGGTGAGCAAAAAATAACGGAAGATAAAATAAGGGAGTTAGTTGGAATACCAGAATTTGATTATTTAATTGACATTTCAAGTGATTTGTTATTGAATAATGCTAGCAAGATTTTACAGGATGCAGAGAGAATTATAAATGATGGTAAAGATATTGAAGTGTTCACTTGGGAAGAAATTAAATTCATAAGAGATCTTTTAATGCTTGAAATTTCTGAAGACTTAGTTGTTTATAAAGATGAGGAAAAAGATAGAATGAAACAGCTTGTGAATAGAACGTCAAAAGAAAGGTTACTTAATTTAATTACAGATTTATCATCGCTTCAAAATAATATGAAGTGGGCAAGTGAGAGAGAAGTTATATTTGAGGCTGGGCTTATAAAGATTGCTTTGCAAGGAGAAACTAGCAATAATAAAACTATTACAAAAATTGAATCTAATAATACTTTTTCACAAGAAGTTGAAAAGCCAAAACAAACTAATACTTTAAAAGAAAAGGTGTTGGCAGCTTTGAAAGAAAATCATAAAATGATAATGCATACCATTCTTTCGAATGCTGAATTTAAACAGGTTGATGATGAACTTGTTCATATCGAATTTAGCAAAGCTATAGATGATGTTAACAAACAGTATATGCAGAAGGAAGAGAGTAAAATTATAATAAAAGAAACTGTAAAAAATGCTTTGAATAAAGAAATGAAAATAAAATATGTATTTTAAAAAAGGAAAGGAAGATAAAAATGGCAAGATTTAATGGATATCCTGGAATGGGTGGAGGAAATATGAATCAATTGCTTAAACAAGCAAAGAAAATGCAAGAGGATATGATGAAAACTCAAGCAGAAATAGAGGAGAAAGAGTTTGAGGTTACAAGTGGTGGCGGTGCCATAACATTAAAGATGAATGGAAAAAGATTAATAAAATCTATAAAAATTAATCCTGATGTTGTAGACAAAGATGATGTTGAAATGTTAGAAGATTTAATTATGACAGCTGTAAATGAAGGAATTAAAAAAGCAGAAGAAATTGCAGAGGGCGAAATGGGTAAATTTAATATACCTTCAGGCTTTAATGGCTTATTCTAAAATTTTGAATTAGAATATAACTGAATATTAATTTTAAAAAATTAATATAAAACTAAGGAGTAAGTAAGATGAACTTTAGTGCATCAATAGAAAAATTAATAGAGGAATTTGAAAAGTTACCTAGTATAGGACACAAAACCGCTGTCAGATTAGCCTTTTATATGCTTAATCAACCAGTTGAGGAGTGTGAAGAATTCGCAAAAACGATAGTTGATACAAGAAAAAACCTAAAGTATTGTTCTATATGTAATAATATAACTGATTCAGATCCGTGCTCAATATGTGCAAATCCTAAGAGAAATAAAGATGTGATTTGCGTTGTTGAAGATGTGAGAGATATAGTGCAAATTGAGAAGACTCATGAGTATAATGGTGTTTATCATGTGTTAAATGGTGTTATATCTCCAATGAATGGAGTAGGACCTAATGATATAAAACTTAAAGAATTAATAACAAGAATAGGAAATGGTGAAGTGAAGGAGCTAATTCTAGCGACCAATCCGAATGTTGAGGGTGAAGCTACAGCTATGTATATTTCAAAGTTAGTAAAACCTTTCGACATTAAAACTACACGAATAGCCCATGGTATACCAATTGGTGGAGATTTGGAATATGTTGATGAAGTAACACTTGCGAAAGCTCTTGAAAACAGAACCGAATTATAAAAATAATTTTGGAGGTTATGAATGGAAGAAAAACTTGAAAACTTTGAAGTAGTAAAATCTAAAATAACAACTTATTATGAAATGCGTAATGATGTTGGAAGGGACGGAATAGAAAGAACAGAAGGAATTGAATCACTTGCGAATTCGAAAGTCGAAGAGCTAAATAAACTAAAAAAAGAGATTGATGAAATATTAGAAAAAACAGGACTTGAATTTAATCCAGAAACTTGTATGATAGAGCAAAAAGAGCAAATAGAAGTGGATGAGGATACAAGAGGCGAAATAGAACGTACGAAGAGTGATTTGACAGAAACATCAAAGGAATATATGGATGTAACAAATAAATATGTTGGGCAACCTGAGATGTCACAAGGCGACCAAGAAAGACCTATTGTTCCAATGAAAGTTGTTGTGATGGAACAGAAAAAACAATTATATGATAAAGATGTACAGGCTAAAAAGATACTTTCGGAGTGTGCAGATCTTGAAAAAGCAAAAGATGCAATGGATATGAATGCTGCAATATATGTGGCTAAAAAAAATGCAATATTATTGCAAATGGAACAAATAAAACTTGAGATTGCTAGATGTATAGCAAATGGGGAAAAATTAGATAGCCAAGTAATACAGGTGTGTCAGCAACGACTATCTGGATTAGCACTGGAAGCTGTTAGCTTAGCGAAGGGCTTTGAAGAATCAAACAGAATGTATCAAGGAAAATGCAATTTGTGTATGGAAAGTTTAAATGCTGCAACAGCAGAAGCGGTTTTTCTAGAGAAACAGTCTGCTGGACTTTCAAATAAATACGAGAAATGTTTGGTATATTCGGAAGATGGAATATTAACAGGAACAGAAGCTCAAGGAAGAGTTAACGATCGAGATTTTGAACAAAAAGAAGTATTTGATGAACGTGGAGTAATGGTATTTGATGAGGCAGATGTTTTAAGCAGAACTAAAACAATTAATATAGAGGGAACTGTAGTTACTTGTCATACTGATTTTAACAACAATGGAATTGAAAATTCATATCACGTTGGTGATTCTAGTGTAGCAAGTGTTGATACTTCTATACAAGGAGAAGTTGATGAAAATCCTGATATTACTGAAGATGTTCAAAAAGCTGAAGCAGGAGAGGTTAATGGCCTTAGTGTTTATGAATCAACTGATTATATGACTACATATATGGTTGATGGTGTTGCACAAGCACTTAATGATGTTGCACCAGAAAAAAGGGCTGTTGTAGGAAGTGCTTTGCTGACTCTGGGATACAATAAACAAAAGCATGACATGGAGCCTATATCACTTACTAGTAAAGTTATTGAAAAAATAATTGAAAATTCAATAGATAACAATATGGACGAGATACCTTTTAATCAAAATAGAAAACCTTATTAAAATGAGGAGTGATGTTTATGAAAGATATAAAAAAACTAAAGATACTTGCAGGAGCATTAATTGTTTTATTGATAGTAATAATTATTGCAAGTAATAGTTCTAAATCCGAAAAAAATTATAGTGATTATACAAATCAAACATCTGATGTAAAAAGTCCAGATAGTACAAAAATGGTAAGAGACTATTTAGATCCAACTCCGGAAGAAAAAGCTGAATTGTATAATTTGTATGGCTATGACAATGTCGAATTTACATCGCAAGGAATAGTAATAAAACCAGGAGATTATAATTCATTTGAAAAGAGACTTTGTACTGATATTTGGCCTGATACAGAATTAATATCTAAGGTTAAAAAACCAGAAGTAGGAAAAATAAATACAGTTGAAGTTGGAGAAACATATATAACAATTGAATTAAAAAATATCACAGAAAAAGAGACAAAAGAATACATATCTGAAATTAAATCAGAGTATACGAAGAGCGAGAAAAGCAAAGAAGATGGAGTATTGTTCTTGGCTAGAAATTCAGAAAATATACTTGTAAAAGTTAGCTATAATGGAACGATTTGTACTATAAATTATAGTGGCTTTTAATCTGAAAAAATTTATTGTTGTAGTTTAATATTTATGATGGTTGAGCTTGTATTTTTGAATATTGAAAATGGGGGAACCAAAATGGCTAGTGAAGTATACGATATGTCATGGAATGAAGTAAATGAAGGAGCTAGAAATATTATTTCCAAGTTAAAAGAGAAAGATATTAAAAAATAAAGGGACTTTTGGTAGTCCCTTTATTTTTTTAAGTTTTTATTTTGATTTTAGTATCTTTTTGAGTATTTTTATTCATCCAATCTTTACCATCAATTATTCTTGCGGCAAGCATTGATGAACTTGCATCACCAACAACATTTAAAACCGTTGCAGGTGCATCTATTATTGTTGCTATTATAGTTAAAATTGGTAAAGCTGTTAGTGGGTAGCCAAGCATAGTAATAATCATTGTTTCAGAAATTGTACCACCGCCAATTGGAACGGCTGTAACAAATAGAGTGGCTACTAAAGAAATTATTAATATTTCAAAAAATCCTCCAACTGTAAATACATTTGTTCCAAATAGACAAACTAAAAACATAGCCTTAAAAACTGAACCAATTATTGAACCATCTTTATGAAAACTTGTGCCAAGAGGAATCAATGTTTCTGCAATATCATCAGGCACTCCTATTTTTTCAGCTGCTTGCAAATTTACAGGTATTGATGCTGCACTTGAGCATGTGCCTAATGCGGTTACTGTTGGTGGTATTATTGCACCCCAAAATGCTTTTAATCCTTTTTTACCTCCAGCAATAAGTGCATATAATGAATACACTACTGTGTAGCAGATTAAGCAAGCAATTGTATAAATAACGAAAGTTTTTAAGTATCCAACTGCTATTGAACCTCCAAATGTTCCTATTAGAGCTGCAAAATAGCATCCAAGTCCAATCGGTGCATAATACATTACAATTTTTAGTAAAGACATTATTACGTCGGTTAAAGATTCTAATAGGTTTAAAACAGGCTTACCTTTTTCGCCAGATATTCTGATTGAACATCCAAACATTATTGAGAATACTATTAATGCAACAATGTTTTGGCGTGATAATAGTTTTGAAAAATCATCAACAGTCAATACTGAAACTGTTCTTTCGAGTAAAGAAACTTCTTCTGATTTTTCAGAATACTCGTCTGATAGTGTTGCCTTAATGGCTTCTCCGTCTTCAACAGAAACTAGTTTAAATGGATATGCAGCAATCATACCTATTAAAACTGATACTAAAGAGGTAATTATGAATACAAGTACAGTTGTACCCAGTATTTTGCCAACTCTTTTTGGTTGACTAATTTTTGCAATAGAAGTTGATATTGTAAGGAATATTAAAGGTATAATTATTATGAACATTAGGTTTATAAATATGTCGCCTAATGGACTTAATACAGTAGCCTTTTCACCACAACATAACCCCACGATAGCACCTATAATTATAGCCGCTAACAAAATGAGCGTTTGCTTGTAATTTTTAAGAAACGACTTCATAAGTTAAGACCTCCTTTTCTTGTATTAATAATACAAAGTCATTATATAGATATTATAAAAAATTTGCAATATGATTTTTTTCATGTATTTATAGTGAATGTAAAAATTGAAAATGGAGTATAAGTGTGTTAAAATGTGAAAAGAGAAAATAAGGAGGTTTTGATATGTTAGATAATGTAAAGCTTTTTTGCCATAGTAGTATAAAGTTAACAGGGAGCAAAGTTATTTATATAGATCCTTTTGCATTGAGAACAGAAATGCATGATGCAGATATAATTTTTTGTACTCATTCACATTATGACCATTTTTCGGAAGATGATATTGAGATGATAAAGAAAGATGGAACAATTATAGTAACACCGGATTCTTCACGAGAATTGGCATATGAGCTTGTTGGAAAAGATAATGTATTTCTTGTTGAACCAGATAAAAAATACGAAATTGGTGGTATTAAATTAGAAACAACGTATGCTTATAATAAAGAAAAAGCATACCATCCAAAGAGTGAAAATTGGGTTGGTTATATAATAGATTTTGATGGAGTGAAATATTATATTGCAGGTGATACAGATAATATAAAAGAAATTGCGAATGTGGAGTGCGATGTTGCGTTTATTCCTGTAGGAGGAAAGTATACCATGGATGAAAAAGAAGCTGCACAGCTTGCAAATACTATAAAAGCAGATATTGTAGTTCCAACTCACTATGGTTTGATTGTTGGAGATAAGGAAGCTGGAGAAAGATTTAGAGATTTAGTTAAAGATAAAAGAGTAGAGATTTTAATATAAAAGTAATGAGAGGAACTTTATTATGCGTAATATTAGAATTACAATAGAATATGACGGAAAAAATTTCCCTGGATGGCAAACACAGCCCGGAAAAATAAGTATACAAACTGAAATAGAAAATGCAATATATGAAATTACAGGAGAAAGAGTTGAATTAATCGCTTCTGGTAGGACAGATGCCGGAGTTCATGCTTTAGGTCAAGTAGCAAATTTTCATACAAATACAAAGATTGAAACTTCAAAAATTCCATATGCAATAAATTCAAAACTTCCTAACAGTATTGTGGTAAAAGATGCTAAAGAAGTAGACGAAAGATTCCATTCAAGATATAATTGCAAGTTAAAAACATATAGATATATTATAAACAACAATGAATTTCCGTCTGCATTAAATAGATACAGAGAATTTCATATGCCATGTAAATTAAATTATGAAGAAATGGAGAAAGCAATAAAGTATTTTGTTGGAGAGCATGATTTTAAAGCTTTTAAGTCCTCTGGTGGCAATGCTAAAAAAACAACAGTTAGGACACTAACAGACTGCAACATTAAAGAGGAAAATGGCAGAATATACATAGAGTTAACAGGAAATGGCTTTTTATATAATATGGTTAGAATAATAAGTGGAACTATTTTAGATGTAGGACTTGGAAAAATAAAAGCAGATGATATACCTGAAATAATCAATAGTGGAGTTAGAGAAAAAGCCGGAAGAACGCTTCCGCCACATGGATTATATCTTGTAAAAGTAAATTATGAAGGAGATTAGAATGGATTTATCTAATGAAAATATCATTCACATAAAAAGCAGAAATGTTGAATATTTGCAATTTAGACGTTTACTTGATTACAAAGAAAATTTAGTGCATGCATATGGGATAAAAAGTCTTAATTATAGAAATCATCTTGATAATAATGCTTTGGCCTCACACAAAACTTTATTCAAAGAAATGAATATTGATATATCTACATTAGTTAAACCGACGCAAGAACACACAAATAATGTTATAAATATTGATAAAAAACAAATGATGTATGAGCCAGATATAAATTTGAATTACTTAAAAGGCGTGGATGGAACATTAACAAATAAACGGTGGTATTACACTAGCTACCACAAACGCTGATTGTATATTGATTTTATTTTATGATCCTGTAAATAATGTCATATGTAATGTGCATTCTGGTTGGCGTGGAACATTTCAAAAAATATCACAAAATGCAGTAGAAAAAATGAAAAAGGATTATAAATGCAAACCAGAAAATATAATAGCGTGTATATGTCCGAGTATACATGTTTGTCATTTTGAAGTCGATACAGATGTGATGGAATTGTGCAAAAAAATATTTTCATACACAAACAGACTAGATGAAATTATAAAAATTGGAAAAATAAAAGACGGAAAGCAGAAATACAATATAGATAATGTACTTATAACAAAAATATTATTAGAAAATGAGAACCTGAAAAGTGAAAATATAATAGACTCTGGAATTTGCAGTGTTTGTTGCCATGAAAAAATACATTCCAGAAGAGCAGATGGTATAGACTTTGGATTGGGAACAGCTATAATATCAATGATATAAAAGTTATATTAAATTACTTGTATGAAAAAGGAGCCTTTTTACATTGAATGTAAAAAAGCTCCTTAAATTTTGTTTATTTATGTATTTCAATTTTATCAACCTTGTATTTGATAAGTGCATTTTCAGGCATATAAGTTAATTTGACTTTTACATTGTTTAAATCAATTTCCTCATAATCTTCTGTTTTAGCAATTGAACATAAAATATTGTATGTAGTACCACTTTCGTTTATAGAAGATATTTCTTTAACTTGAAAGTAAGTAGGTGATGCAGGTCTATAAAAATAATATTCATGTTCGCTATCATACAAGTAGTAGAAGTCTTCGATTTCGATTGGTGCTTCAACGACATTTCCTGTTAATTCGTAGATTATTGAATGTACATCATTTGCATTAACATACTGAACATAATTATTATCTTCATTACTTTCATTTAATAAACCAAGATTTTCAGCAAGTTGCATTGCTACATCTAATAGTCTTTCTTCGTCGTATGAAGTTTGAGAATAATCTCCTAAATTTACAATGATATCTAAATAAGAATCCTTTTCGATTTTTGAAATTGTTTCTTGATCTTTTATATTTCCAAGGTTTGCAATAGCGAGCACAAGAGCAATAGCAATTACAAAAATTACTAATAATACTATTATATGTTTTTTATTCATACAATTTCCTCCTAAGTTAAAATAAAGATTTGCCTTGATGCAAAAATTATCTACCATAACTAACTATAGCTTTAAATAGACATACCTTAATTTTATCATATAAAAATTTTTTGAAAAGAAAAATTTTTAAAATAAATTCTTTTTTACTTTTTCATTTAGTTTTTTGTAAACATATTCATAGACCCAAGGCTCACTACATTCTTTTTCTATATCTTCAATTTTAATCCACTTTACTCCACTATTTTCATCTTCTTTAATTCTCAAAACAGATGTTTCATCTGCTTCAAATAAGAAAACAACATTCAAATGTACATGAGAAGACACATAAGAGCCACGCTTTATATGACCATTCACTGTGATTATTTCAAGTGAGAATATATCATCTTTTATAGGTTCTAAATTAGTTAATCCTGTTTCTTCACCAACTTCTCTTTTTGCAACTGATAATAAATCTTCTTCTCCATCTGCATGACCACCTGGCCAAGCCCAAGATTTATATATGTTGTGATATATCATTAAAACCTTTGTATGCTCTTTGTTTAGTACCCAAGCTGAAGAGGTAAAATGACCATATTTATTTTCACGAGTTAAACTGTTATTGAAATTGTCTAGGTAACTTATCATAACTTCTTTGTCTTTTTCTTCTTGCTCATTGTATGGAATATACTTCATTAATTGCTCTTTTAACATAACATCACTCCCAATATTTAAAGGTGTTTGCAACATTAATTTTAATTGAAATATTAAATATAAGCAATAGATATATATATATATTTATTACACGAAGCACAACTGAGTTTTTTTGTGTAATAGGGAAGTAACAGATTTGCAACTTTTTATGTGTTAATTTTCTTTCTTAATGTATAAAAACTTTAATTTATGCGAGAGATTTTCTTCATTTCGGTCGAAAACTCTCGAGGGACGAAAGAATGAAAATCGAGGAGCAATTTTTGTTGGAAGAAATGTAGCTGAGACGTTAAGAAAAATTTTGAAAACTCAAGAGTAAAAAAAATAAAGGCTAAGAATAATGGAAAAATTGATACTGACGAGCTTATAGAAAATACTTTGAATCAAATTGATACTTTAGAAAAAGTTACAGAAGATTACAAGAGATTGTTGGATGAACTCAAAATACTATGTCTTATATTTGCTATGATTTTGAAAGCTGGATGAGATATATTAATGAAAATTAATAATATTTTAAAAAAAGAGGTTTTTTATAACCTCTTTTTTGCGTAATAGGAAAGTAACAAATTTGCAACCTTTTATGTATTG
>CAVHNT010000029.1:0-5848 GCA_963637565.1 bacterium | reverse complement strand
CTTTCCTATTGTATAAAAACTTTAATTTATGCAAGAGACTTTTGATCTTCTTGTATAGTATTAGAAAAATGTATTTTTCTATACACAACAATAATTAAATACATTTACCTATGAATTTAAAATAATTAAGTAAAAGGAGAATTAATATGAAAAACGTATACGATACATTGGAAGAAAGAGGTTACATAGAACAAGTAACACATGAGGGGTTAAGAGAATGGTTTGAAAAAGAGAAAGTTTCATTCTACATAGGATTCGATCCAACCGCAGACAGCTTGCATGTTGGTCACTTTGTTTCTGCAATGGTTGCATCACATATGCAAAAAGCTGGACACAGACCAATAATATTAATTGGTGGTGGCACAGGTATGATTGGTGATCCATCTGGAAGAACAGATTTACGTCAAATGATGACAAAAGAAACAATTGCACATAACGTTGAATGCTTTAAAAAACAACTTTCTAAATTTGTTAGTTTCGAGGGTGAAAATGCTGCAATCATAGTTAATAATGCTGATTGGCTTTTAAATTTAAATTACATAGAATTTTTAAGAGATATTGGTGCATACTTTTCTGTTAACAAAATGCTTACTGCTGAATGTTACAAAAAGCGACTTGAAAAAGGGTTAACATTCTTAGAATTTAACTATATGCTTATGCAAGCTTATGACTTTTTAGAGTTATATAAAAAATATAATTGTAGCTTAGAGCTTGGCGGAAACGATCAATGGTCTAATATACTTGCTGGTGCAGATTTGATAAGAAGAAAAGAACAGGCTACAGCATTCGGTCTAACATTCAAACTTCTTACAACAACAGAAGGAATTAAAATGGGTAAAACAGCAAAGGGTGCTTTATGGCTAGATCCAAATAAAACATCACCTTACGAATTCTATCAATATTTCAGAAATATTGCTGATGCTGATGTTAAAAATGTTATGTGTATGCTTACTTTCTTACCAATGGAAAGAATACATGAACTATGTGATGTTGAAGGTGCTGCAATAAACGAAGCAAAGAAAGTATTAGCTTATGAAATAACAAAAATCGTACACGGTGAAGAAGAAGCAAAGAAAGCTGAAGAAGCTGCTAGTGCACTATTTGGCGGTGGAAGTGATCTAGGAAATATGCCAACAACACAAATTGATACATTACCTATCTCGGTTGTAGATTTATTAGTTGTAACAAAGATTGCTCCATCTAAAGGACAAGCAAGAACTTTGATAGAACAAGGCGGAATTTCAATAGATGATGAAAAAGTTGCAGATATAAATCAAATGGTAGAAAAAATAGATGGACATATAATTATTAAAAAAGGAAAGAAAACTTTCCACAAAGTAGAAATGAAATAACTTTAAGAAACGAACGAGACTGAAAACATTGCTTTTCAGTCTCGTTTATTATATAAGCAGACTTATACTGACAAAAAATCAAAAGGTTTCGTTTTTGCCTCTGCTATTTAATATTTATAGTAATGTTGCACCATTTATCTCAAGATGAAACCATATTCCTAAATAACTTGCTGCATTTTTACACATTAACATTCTTCCTAAAAATATTTCAAAGTATTTAATTACTGGGCAAATATCCGTATCAATATCTAATTTTAGAATAACTTCTTTTTTATAGTCATGAACTTTTGAAGTATCTGCGTCGACAACTTCTAACTTTGCTTCTTTTACAGCATAATTAACTCTGTCATGTATGTCAAATCTCGACTTATTTTCTTCCCTAACTCTTGTTCTGTGAACGTCTGATTTGTCTGCAAGTATAAGTGCAGCAGAAATCGGACTTACAGCTGTTCCCGTAGCTTCATCATGATTTCCTATTGCCATCATTATTTCTGCAGCTTCTTTAATATCCATTCCTCTATCTTTTAGTATGTTATAGGCAATGTATGCCCCGTTATGAGCATGATCTACCCTATTTATAGCATTTCCTATATCATGCATAAAACCAGCGATTTTAGCAAGTTCACACTCTCTATCAGAGTAGCCTAATTCTTTCAAAATATAATACGCTCTTTCCCTAACAATGCCAATATGTCTCAATCCATGTTCTGTATATCCAATCTCTGTAAGTTGTCTTTCTGTATTTTCTATCAATATATTTATTTCTTCATCATTTTTCAAATCCTCATATGTAATCATTTATCATTCTCCTTCTTGTGTATTTTATTTTATATTATATATCATTATTTAATAAATAATACAAGAGTTCTCAACTACTTTACAATATTTACACCAATTATTCCTCCAACCATTCCAAGTAATATATTAAAAATTATTGTAGATATGGCATAGCTCGAAACCGCAAAACCAACTGATGTTATACTACTTAAAATATATAAAATAAATATATATGTGAATCCAACTAATCCACCATTCTTAAGACCATTTTCTTTAATTTTTATAACTGCAAAAGAACTTGCTATAAAAACACTTGCTATGCTTATAACAAACATACATGTTGGTATGCTTGATTCTGAAATATTAGTATACGCTAATAGTATTGAATATATTAATGTTGAAATAAATGTTATTGCATAAGCAAATAAAACACTTTTACCTATTACTAGAAATCTTGTTTTTTTATCCATTATTTTTCACCCCTTCATATTTAGATTATATTTGTTAGTACATTAAAATATACCCTAAATATATACAAGTAAAGAAAAATGTGGTATAATTAGTATGCTTGAAATTGAAAATATCCGATTTCAAAACAATTGAATTTAGCATGTTACTTATATGCAAAGCAAAGGGGGTAATAGAATGTCAATGAGTACTTCTGTTTATAAATTACATTTCTTCTTAGATAATACTACCTTACCTATTACAAATATTTATAAAATTCCATTAAACATTGAACGACATTCGAATACACAAAGTTTTGATAATAATGTAAAAAAACATACAATTTAATAAGAAATATCGTATGGATTTGTTCTACTTGTGGTCATACACATATCGGTGCTAATCCTCCAAATGCTTGCCCCATTTGTGGCAATAAATTAGTTGAATCAAAACAATAATAATTCGCAATAATTATCCCCCAGTATAACTGGGGGTTCTTCTTAGCACAGCAAAAACCTGGAAATACTTTTTCCAGGTTTCATTATTTTTATGTGAGAGATCTTCTTTCAGTCGAAAGCACTCGCGGACGAAAGAATGAAAATCGAAGATTTTCAGCTTTATTGGTGTTTATATTCAGATAGAACATATTGTTGTAAAACCATTGCAACTCCGTCTTGATCGTTTGAAGGTGCAACCACTCTTGCCACTTCTTTTGCAACAGGAGAGCCATTATTCATGGCAACTCCAAGTCCTGCATTTTTTATCATTTCTATATCGTTAAAATTATCCCCAATAGCAATTATCTCGTCATCTTTAATGTTAAATTTGTTAGTTAATTCTTTTATTGCTGTCCATTTGTTAGCATTCTTAGGAAGAAGCTCAGCATAACTATAACTAAGCAATATATCTTTCCCATTTTCTTTTATAATTTTATTCGAAACATGAGGTGCGGATATAAGTTCAACATCATCATACTCCTTCATTCTATTTACAATTGAGTTAAAAATAGGTCTATCTTGATCGCATACAACGATTCTAATTATTGAATCTTTTGTTTTTTCAAGACATTCTATTCCACCATATTTAATTTGAGTAACTCCAGTTGCTTCATCATTGCAATTATGCCTTTGTTTATAAAAAGCAAGTGCCATATGCTTTAAATCCTTCACTATTATCTCTTTTGTTGTAAATATCATATAATATATATTATTGTTTATGCATGTGTTTAAAATGCGAAGTGCAGTTTCCTTATTTATAGTTGAAGAATAAATAAATTTATCTTCAATCGCATCATATATTGATGCACCATTGTCACAAATCATATACCTATCAACATCTAATCTTTGCGCTATCATTTTAGCAGAATCTGTGACTCTGCCAGAAGTAAGTACTATTTTTACACCTTTATTAACAGTCTTTTTAATGGTATCAATATTTCTTTTGCTTAATTCTCCACTTGAATTTAACAATGTTCCATCTATATCAATTGCTACAAATTTATACATATTTTCTCCTAAAGTATATAAATATTTCCAGAAATATACCTGCCTAAAATCACTGCCATTTCAGCTCTTGTTATTGGATTATTAGGCTTAAATGTTCCATCTGGATATCCATTTATTAAACCACTTGCATAAGCTTTTAATATACTGTTTCTAAATTTTGAACTATTTATATCGGTCAATTCACATCCTGATGTGTCTAAATCATCTATGAAAGGCTCCATCATTGCAACTACTTCCGCTCTTGTTATAGGTTTATCCATATTAAACTTTCCTGTACCAAAAACATCCGTTATTTCATTAAAGCCAAGTGATGATATATCTGGCACATCTTCAAAAATTGCATAACACCTCATTAAATAATCATAATCTTTTTTAGAGTAGTGATTTTGGTCATAATCTTGATAATAATAAACTAAACCTTTTTCTATGCACTGAGTATCATAATACTTAAGTAAACGTGATAGCATGCATATAAATTCTATTCTAGTTATATTATTCTCTGGTCCATACTTTTCCTCAGAATATCCGTTAACAACTCCTTTAGCATATAGTGATTGTATTGCATCTTTAGCCCATTCATAATCATTTATATCGTCAAATGTATTTTGTTTATCCGGAAGTATATCTTCCTTAACTACAATTTTCTCTGTAAATTCTTTTTCTTTTACGGCCTTCATTCTTCTATTAGGTTTTTCATGATTATATATACCAACTGCAACATAGTTTGGGTCTTTCATAGCACAGAAAGAATCTAAATAAGGTTTTCTTTCTCCATTAACTTTATAAATAACAGTAGGTTCAACAGGTACCCATCCAAACTCATCTAAGTATATTTCAGCCCAAACGTGATTTAAAAGTTTATATTCTACTATTTTATCTCCACTTTCTACATCTTCTATCTGATATCCCTCAACTGCTCTACTAGGAATATCAACCGCTCTACACATAGCAACAAATAATGTAGTAAATTCTTCACATACACCTTTCATATTTTTTAAAGCTGAAGCAGCACCTTTATTTGCATATGCAGAAGATTCATCATATGACATATTAACATTTACATACTCAAATATTGCCTCTGCTTTTTTATAATCAGTTGTCGCTTCTTCGGTAATTTGCTTAGCTTTAGAAATAAGTTCTACATCATCACTTTCAATATATTCACTTGGTTCTAAGTACATTTTATTTTCATCATTTACAACAGAGTTTGTTCTAGCAGGAATCAATTCATCATATGATTCAACTTTGCATTCTCTTTTTACAGTAATTTTAAAATCCTGCTTTGGACGCAAACCACTCAAATCAAAATATGCATACACATTTCCTAAATCGTCATATCTGATTTCATCAGGCAAAGGAGTTATTATCAATTCATTATCATCCTGATACTGTACAAAATTAACATTTCCTATCAATATTTCTACAAAGCCAGAAGTTATAGCACCACTAGCTCTTAAGCTCTCATATGTATATTCTTTAGTTAAAACATAGTTTCTCTCAGATGCAAAAGCTGTACCCATTAGAAAAACAAACATTAATGTAATCATTAAAAGTATCTTTTTTGTATTTTTCATTTGTAAACTCCTTTCAGATTAAACCTACTTATATTGTAGCGATAATTCAAAATAAAATCAATACTAAAAACGTAAAGAAAACAAGAAAGATGAAAATCTTTGATTTTCATTCTTTCGTCCCTCGAGAGTTTTCGACCTGAAAGGAAGAAAATCTCTCGCATAAATTAAAGTTTTTTTGTGTAATAGGAAAGAA
>CAVHNT010000028.1:2097-9962 GCA_963637565.1 bacterium | reverse complement strand
AATTTTTGATTCTTTACATAGAAAGGATTGTGCTAGTTTACACAAACTTTTCTACATACTCATAAAAGTGCATCCAAAATTGGGTGCACTTTTTGTAATACTTGTAATATTAGAAAGTTACGTCTTTTATATAATAAAAATATTTAAGTTTACTTTGTGTTAATCATCAAAAGATTTATTTTCTTTTTTAATTATTTTACTCAAGTCTGAAATATTCAATGTTATAGATTCTTTTTTTATAGACTTTGTTTTATAATCACAACTTGGTCCCTCTGTTCTATAATTGCTACATCCATAAAACACACCATATTTCCCTTTTCTTTTTACAAGATATCCACCACATTTAGGACAACGAGTCTTTGTATACAAGATTGATGTATCGTTAATTGTGTGGTTACAATAAGGGTAATTGGTGCATCCTAAAAAAGATTTGCCATTAGCTTCTCTTACTACTAATCTGCCCTTGCCACAATATGGACATTCAGGATTTTCTATAGTTGAATTTGAATATTCAACGCTTTCTTGTGGAATATTAGATATTTTTTGTAAGTCTTTATAAAAAATAGATTGTCTTTTATCTGGCACGATAAGATATGTTCTGTTTTTTGTTCTTGTTATTGCAACATAAAAAAGTCTTCTTTCTTCTGCATAAGTATATGTATCTTTATTTTGTAAGACCATTGATAAAACATTATCATCAGCTATTTTGTTTGGAAAGCCTAAAAGTGTATTCTCCATGTTTAGTATAATTACATTACAAGCTTCCAACCCTTTAGAGGAATGAACCGTTAAAAACTTCATTTTAATATCTGGATAAGTTCTGTATTTTACTTCATCTGTATGTGGATTGTAGATTAATATATTGCTTAGAAAATTATTTATATCATACTTTGTTCTGCCTAGTAATAATATGTCCGAATCGTTGCCAAAATTATTATAAATATCTCTAATTGCTGCATCTAACGCTTGTTTAGGATCTTTTAAATATATCATTGCCTTAATAGGATTTTGTAATACTATTGATGAGTTTAGGTTTTTTTTAATTTGTTCTGGATTAAGTTCAACAAATTTCTTTGCAATATCTAATAATGCTTGAGAATTTCTGTATGTTTTTTCTATTTTTAATACGTTGGTTTCACCAAAATATTTTTCGAAGTTTGTAAACAAGGTTAAATCACTGCCAGAAAATCTATATATTGACTGCCAATCGTCACCAACGCAAAATAACTTTGCACCTGTCTTATCAATTATTGATTTAATGAGCTTATATCTTCCTAAAGAAATATCTTGATATTCATCTATTATTATGTATTTGTATGTGAATTCTGTTGTAGTTTCGTTTATATGCTTTGTTGATAAGTTTATCATATCGTTATAATCAATTTTCTTTTCGGAAGTTAAAGTGTCTTGATAATATTTTAAAATTGGTTTTACAATTTCACAAAATGCTAAATTTCTTTGAGTGTCAAATGAATTCAATGAGGTTCTATATAATTTATAGAAATCATCATAAGAATAGCCATTTGCTTTAAAAAGTTGTATAAATGTTTGAATTAACTTTTCAAACTCTTTAAAATGGTAATCTTCATTTTCTGCATATACTTTCTTATATACATCTAGAATATTTATAGGTTTAAGAATCACATTATTTTCCTCAAGCAACTTTTTAAGTTTATATGGTAGCTCTCCATTATGATTATAATACGAGTACGTTTCAATTAATTTAGTACCATTTTTAATATGAAAGTTTCTTTTCCATTCCATGTCATATAGATATTTTTCTTCTTCCTTCTTAGATAGCCAAGGTAATCTACCATCTTCGGTTATTCCAAAATGTTCTAAGTAAATATCATAGTCAGTAAGATAAAAATCAGGACGCATAGCACGTTTACTATTTTCAGGCTTATAAGGATATTCTTTCTCATATTCGTAATTTACTCCATTCATAAAAAGAAAATTAGCAATTATGGCTTCTTCAGTACTCTTAACTCTTTCACCTTGAATTGTATCTAACGATTTTTTCATATCATTTATTTTGGAATTAAGTAATTGAAAATTGTATTTAGATTTTAAAGTGGTTAAATCAGCTGTACTTTGGGTATCTATGTAATCTGATAAAGTTTCAAAATCACTTAAATCTTTAGGCTCATTTAAATAATACAAAAAGAAACGCAAAATCTTTTCAACTTGCTCATCATCATTTACAATTTTTTCTTTAAAATATGATGAGATTATACCAGATAAATCATCACAAATATTTGAACTGGTCAGTTTGAGAATGTCAAAACCCAATTTATGAAAGGTTACAGCTTGTATTGGAATGCCGAGATTACTTGAAATTCTATCGGTCATTTCCTTTGCAGATTTTTTTGTAAAAGATATAAGCAAAATATCTTTAGGGTTAACACCTTTACATTCAACGAGATACTTAACTTTTGCAGCAATAGTCAATGTTTTTCCACTACCAGCACCTGCAATCACAAGGTTGTTTGTATCATCAGTAACAACAGCTTTTCGCTGCTGAAAATCTAATGCTTTTCCATCAATATTGTTAAAGAAATCTTTATATTTTTTTAGTTCATTATTTATATAAGCGTCATTCCACAGCTTTACACTTCTATTCAAATCAGAATATGTATTAAGAAAATGGCATATTGGTTCTATGTTAATATTTGAAAAAGAATTCTCTTCGAAAAACTGGAAAGTCTCCTTAAACTCTTCTAATAGCTCATTCTTTTGTGCTGATGTAAAATAATTAAGTTTATATTCTTCAGTTTTACCAATAAATGAACCTGCTTTTTCAACGTAAGAATCATACAATTTCTTAATTTTATCATTTTTAAAAGTGATAAACTTGGCTCTTTCAATATTTCTCTCATTATTTTTGGTTAAAATATCTTTCTTAATCCCAAGAGAGTTATAAACAGAAAGATATTCTTCTAATACTTGAGAAATCTCATTTTCATTTGAATATATATCTTCTTTCTTTAAAACTTCGTTAAAAGCATCAATCTTTTCTAAATTGTTGAAATAATTCAGAAAATACATGAACAGACATATAAATAAACATAAACCAATCAAAACAATTATTACAAACAACATATAAATCTCCTTAAACCACGTTTATACTATTATAACATAAGATTACATATATTGGTAGACATAATTTTGAAATCTAAATGTTGAGAAAGACTATACTTGAACGGTAAAATATGGTAAAATATGTATAAATATGCGAAAAGTGGTGATATATATGGCATTATTTGAAAAATTTCAAAGAACAGTATTTGTAAAAGATGATAGTGAATTGGAAGAAAAATTAAATAGTTTAAAAGCAATAAGAGATAAAGTTGTAGAAAAAGACGAAATAGAGAAGGAAATTAAAATTTCCGAACTTGGTCTTATCGGAGAAAAAAGAATTGAATATGAGTTAAAATGTGCAAATATTGGAATGTATGTGCTACATGATGTCAATGTAATTGTGGACGATCTAACAGCACAGGTAGATTGGGTGGTTATAACACCAGCATACTGCTATTTGATAGAATGTAAAAATCTAATAGGAAATGTTACAGTAAATTCACAAGGAGAATTCAGAAGATACTATCAATATAAAGGAAAAAAGATAGCAGAAGCAATATATTCGCCATACAGGCAAGCAGTAAGACATAAAGAAATATGGAAAAAGGATTGGTGTACACGCAGGGGAAAAATAAAAATATTTTTAGAGAACGACATATTTGAGAATTGGTACAAACCACTCGTTGTATTTGCAAATCCAAATGGCATTTTAGACATAAAGTATGCACCTGCTGAAATTAAAAGAAGCATAGTAAAAGTAGACAATTTGATTGAATATTTTAAAGCAGACATTATGAAAAAGGGTACATCAGAATTAGATAGCAGAAAAAACATGGAAGAAAATGCTATAGGAATATTGAAAAAGATAAATAAGAGAGTTAGAAAAGACTATACAAAACAGTATACATTAATGCAAGAAGAAAGTAATAAGGAACAAAATATAAGAGCAGGTGGCGAAGCAAAGTGCGTTGAAAGTACTAATGCTGCCACAGAAAATAAAGAAGTTGAGAATAAGACAGGTGAAAGGCAAATTGCTGAAAGTAAGACAGTTAAAGGTGAAGATGTTGAAAACAAAGCGTTTGAAAGGAAAGTTGCTGAAGGCAAAGTAGTCGAAATTAAAGAGGTTGAAAGCAAAATCGTTGAAAACAAAGTAATTGAAAGTGGTGCTACTGAAACCAAAGAACTTGATGGCAAGGAGTTGTTTAATAAAGTAGATGAAAAAGATAATGATAATATTCAAAAAGAATTAAGAGAAAAACTGTTGAAGTTTAGAAAAGAAAAAAGCAGAAACATGAATGTGCCAGCATATTACATATTCACCAATGATGAAATGAATAAAATCATAGAAGAAAAACCGAAAACAATAGAAGAATTAAGAAAAAACAATATTCTAAGCCAAATAAAAATAAAATGTCATGGAGAAGAAATTGTAAAAATAGTTGGTGAATGTGTTAAAAGATAGGTAACATCTGGCATTTCGCTTTTGAACTATTTTTAGTTATTTGTTATTAATTTTGTAGATTATATAAGTCGAACGGTAACAAGAAATAAATTCGCGTGGTTTGCTTGTAATAAAAAGTCAGACTATAAAACAGTTACAGTGTACAATGAGAAAAGTAGAAAAAATAAATGTTAGAGGTGATGAAATGTCATTTAGTCATATAAATACATATTGGAAAGACATAGATAAGCAACTTATGAAGTATCTAGATAGATATTTTGAAATTAGATTTGGAAGAGGAGAAAACGAAAATAGCGAACCAATACGAGAAAATGAGCGAGGAGCACTAATAGGCTATATACAGTCATTTAATGACAAAAATGGAAAATGGCAAGAAAGATTAGAAACAATAAGAAAAGAACTAATTAAGCAAAATCAAAATAAAGGAATAGAAGATATAAGTATGTTTCAAAATATGGATTTTGCAAAATGTGGAATTGTGGATAGAATAAAGATGCCACTAAAAATATTGTATAAATCAAAATATATCGAATTATTAAGTGCGGAAAAGCCAGCAATTGAATATGATGATGATGGAAATATACAAAAAATAAATATAGAACCAGAAAAACTAAAATCAGCAATCAGCCTATTTGCATTAACGGGAGCATTAGCAAATAGAATTGCACATTCTACAAGTAACATAGAAGAAGTTGCAGAAGCATACGAATGTAAGCATCAAATGATAGTATATTTAATAACCGCACTATATGACCACAATAAAATATCAAACAAAAAAATAGAATGCAAATTTGCAAAAGCACCATCCAAAAAAGATGGACATGCATACCCAACACTTACAGTCAAACTACCACAAATCGGAAAAATATCACTTCACTACGGTGGTTCAGAAGGAGTAGTGACAATGCTGTACGATAGTTTGCCACAGAGATTTAAGGATGACATAGATGCAATAAACCAGTTAAATGTAGGAAATATAGGAGATATAAAAACGCAAAACATACCAGGAGTACAAGCATTGCTGGACCTAACAAAAATAGAAAGAGAAACAAGATAAAAGGAGAAAAGAGATGGAACTATACGAAAAAATAAAAAAATTTGTTGCTATAAAACCAGTAGCAATGAGCATTGGAACATATCTAAAAGACGCATCACAAGTGTGCAAAATATACTATGAAATGAACACAATAGAAGGATTAGAAAACCACGAAGAAGCAATAAAAAAAGAAAAAGAACTAAAAAAAGAAATTGAGAAAATACTAGAAAAGTGGGGAGAGTAGTATAACATATCAGTAACAAGTAATGATGATAAAAGAGAAAAGTGAGAAGAGTAAAGGAAAGGAGAACATAACATTAAAGTGTTATAAGGTTAAAAATGAAGGAATATACAGGGAAAATTGACGTACTAAAAGATACAATGTTATTTGTTTTAAACGATATTTTAAATAATAACATTAAAGAAACAACAACAAAAGAAAATATATTAAAAATGGTACCGGAAATATATGAAAAAACAGACGAAAAAAAACTGATTAAGTTGTTACCATACGCTTCATATCAAGCACTTGAAAATTTAATAGAATACGTTAAGAAAAGCGACAATATAAAGGCTTTTGATAACAAGTATTTTGATTTGAGAAAACATGGTGCAGTTCATTATTTGTATGAAATGATGATAATGGTAATGAAAGTAAAAGGAAATGAAAGAACATACTACGTTAATGGAGATGTGCTAGAAAAGTTAAAAAAGTTATTTACAGATGAAAACAGGAAAATAGCTGAAAGATATGGAAAAATAGAAAATTTAACAATGGGAATGTTATATTCTTATGGCGTAGTCGACTTCGAAGTTGCAAGAAAACAATTATCAATATACATGAAAGAAATAATATCAGAAAAAGAATTAGACGAGTTATATTATGAAAGATTAAATCTAAATTTAGACATCAAAAGAATAAAGATAAATTGGGAAAATACGAAAGTAAAACAAAACTTCATAACTTATTTAGAACCAGAAATTGTTGATATAAATGGGATAATACAAGAACAAGAGTATAGAAAATTTCAATATAAAATATTTAAAGAAAAAGATGTATTAAGTAGAAAAGAGGTCTTATGGACACCTGCAGCACAAAGGTTATATAACTACCTAAAAAATACTGGTGCTATAGGTGGCGAATACATGTTTGAAAAGATACTGAAAAACAATGAAATCGGACGAGATGTATTAAGTATACTGATGGAAATATGCGAATTTGAAACATCAGAAGAAATGAGCAAGTTTATGTTCTTGTTTCAAGATTGGTACAACAACTATCCACAATATATACTTGGAGGATATACACCAATGGAAATGGCAAAAGGAATGCTGAAATAAATTTAATAAAAACATACTATGATAACTCAAAAGATAAAATGAGTATGAGGAGAAATGTAAATGAAAGTTGTAACACTATGCGGAAGTATGAAATCTAAAATGAGTGGATTTGACAGTCATTTGACAGTCACCGACACGGAAAATATGAAAAATACTGAAAATGGGCAAAAGGAAGATGGAGAAATAGCAAAATTGAGTCTTGGGGTGAAAGGAAAAATTTTATATTTTTATTTGATAAATTTATTTACAAATTAAAATTGTTTTGCTACATTTATCGAGGAGGTAGAGAAAAATGGAGCATATTTTAAAATTACAACCTAAGTATTTTGATTTTATAGATTGTGGAACAAAGCGTATTGAATTGAGACTTTATGATGAAAAAAGGCAAAAAATTAATGTGGGCGATACAATACTTTTTCAGAAAGAGCCAGAATTGGAAAAGACATTAAGAGTTAAAGTTGTTGGATTGCTTCGTTATAATTCATTTGAAGAATTGTTTAATGATTTTGATATAAGCATGCTAGCAGATTCATCAATGACGAAAAAAGAGTTATTGACAGTGTTAGAAGAGTTTTATACACCTGAAAAGCAAAAAACATATGGTGTTGTAGGAATAAGAATTAAAAAAATATTTAAAAAATATGATTAAGAATATGGAGGAATAAAATGGACATTTCAGTGATGATAGAAAATATAAAATTTAATTATAGAGTTGCAACAATAATAAAAAATAGAGATAAGATATTATTACATAAGAGCAAAAAAGACGACTTTTTTGCAATACCAGGTGGTAGAATAATGATAGGTGAGGATTCCGAAACAGCATTAAAAAGAGAGTTTCTTGAAGAAATAGGAGCAGATATTTTTATAAAAAAATACTTGGGAACAATAGAAAATTTCTTTGAATATAATGGTAAAAAATATCATGAATTGATGATTGTATAT
>CAVHNT010000028.1:0-2087 GCA_963637565.1 bacterium | reverse complement strand
TTGTATATGAAGCGGAATTTGAAAAAGAATCTGACAAATATGATATGGATAAAATTGTTGGATTAGAGGAAAATGGAAAAATAGAATTTATTTGGAAAACAATTGATCAAATAAAAGAATTGGATTTAAAACCTAAATTTTTAAAAGATAGTTTGATAAACGAAAAAGATATTTTACATTTAATAAATAGAACTTAAACTTATGGTAATAAGGAGTCACTAATGAATAAAGAGGAATTATTGAAGTTATTAGAAAGTTTGAAACTACCAAAAAATGAGTACTATATTTTGGGTGGTGGTAGTTTAGTAATGTTTCGGGATTAAAGATACAGCAGGTGATTTAGATTTGTGTGTTTCAGAAGAGTTATTTGAAACATTGAAAGAGAGATATAATCTTACTGAAGACATGAAGAATGAGTGTGACTTTTATCATATTTCAGATATGGTTGAAATTGTGCCTAACAAAAAAGAGGACTTCAATTATGATGAAATAGATGGCTATTGGGTTGAAAATTTAGAGCAAATCCTAGCTTTTAAGAAAAAAAGAAGTGCACCAAAAGATATCCCTTATATCGAGAAAATCGAAAAATACATACAAGAACATAGAAAATATTAAATCAAAATTATTGAAAAATCTGTTAAAACATGATATAAAAATACACAAGTTGTATAATTAATTCAAACAATCAAAAAATTTATTTTCAAATTATTAAAATTTAACTTAAAAATTATTTCTTAAATTGTTCTAATTTACAATAAAAATCCACATAGACCAATATTGAAAAATTTTCTAAATTATGATACTAAATATATGGGTGAAATAAATGAATAAAAATACAAGTAAATTAAAACAAATCGCAATAATTTTGTTATATATTATAATAATTGCCGTAGGTGTATATTTTAACATTGGGGAAGAAAATCAAACAGGCAATATTATAGAAAATAACAAAATTTCTTATGATATATCAAATATTCCAGAATATAGTGGGGAAGCATACATTGAAATAAACAACAACATTCCTGAATTTACTGCAGAAGATATGAATATAGAAGAAGATTACTATTCTAATCTAGAAAACGAAAGAGTGCGGAATTGCAATGATAAAAACAAGTTTGGAAAAGGCAAATGAAGATGACGAAAAAAATGACTATTCCTCAATTATACCGACAGGATTTAGACAACAAAAGTATGATACGAGCATTGTTCCAGGGGGATATCTATATCATAGATGTCATATAATTGCATGGAAATTAGGCGGAATAGATGTAGATAAAAGAAATATAATGACAGGAACACAAAGCTTCAATATAAATGGAATGAAACAATTTGAAGATCAGATTTATAATTATTTGAAGAAAATCAAACGAACCATGTATTATATAGAGTTACACCAGATTTTGGAGGTGAGAATGATTTGGCAAGTGGTGTAAACATTGAAGCATATTCTATTGAGGATAATGGAAAACTACACTTTAATGTATATGTGTATAATGTACAAGATGGAATTATTATTGATTATGCAACTGGAGAAAGTAAAATAGCAGAATAGGAGGCAAAATAGTGGACTTAAATCTATTTGATAGAAAAAATGATAATAGCAACAATAATTTTATAAAGGAATTTATTGAAGATCTAAAAAATGCATTAGAAAATACAATAAATAAAATGCAAAATAAGAATGTAGAGAGTAATATTATGGAAGAATATAATAGATACGAAAGAAGAAAAGTTTTTTTAGATAATCAGAGTTGGAAAGGAAATAACTTTGCTTGGGTAATGGATGAGGGATCAGTTTGTATATCAAAAGATGGAGAAGGTGGACCATATGCAATATCTGATATAGATTTGCCTAAAAATGCAAAAATTGGAGAAGTTTATGAAAAAATAGATGGTAAGTATATTTATAATTCTGATATAACTGCTAAATTAAAAGAAATAATGTAATGACATAAGGTTGGCAAAATGAAAAATGTGAGTGTGTCAAGTAAAGTGTGTAAGTTTTTTGAAAACTTAAAAATATATAGAGTACGTAGAAAAGTTTGTGTAAACTAGCACAATCCTTTCTATGTAAAGAATCAAAAATT
>CAVHNT010000027.1:0-7830 GCA_963637565.1 bacterium | reverse complement strand
CGAACCCTAACAGTTTAGCAAACTGTCCCCTTCGACCGGCTTGGGTATGTCTCCAATTATTTTTAAAGCACTTTGCTTTTAGCAAACAAAGTGCTTTTGGCGGAGAGGGTGGGATTCGAACCCACGGTACGCTCGCACGTACGCCAATTTTCAAGACTGGTGCCTTAAACCAACTCGACCACCTCTCCATAATAGTTGTCTAGCTGTCGACAAGAATTATATTAACATTTAAACATTCTCTTGTCAATATTTATTTTTTCATTATTAAAATTTTGTGCAAAGCATTTTTATATAGCATTGTGTTATTAACTATAAGTTTTACACTATCCAGCAAATTACTGTTATGCTTAAATAGGCAACTATTCAATATTCATAAAATATTTATATCCATTATGCTTAGCAATATTCAAAGCGTCTTCTTCCTCTTTTGCTAGCTTATACTTTGAAACTCCTTTTTCAATTGGCTTTGCATACGTTGTGGTCGTATTATCTCTAGAATATATACCATTTATTACAACACCGTTATCTTCAAAATCAAGCAAAGCAAGTGCAAAACACAAATCGCTACCAGTGTTTTGAAAAGCTGTATATCGCACCATTCCAACCTTTTGTATGCATTTTTGCATGTTTTTTTCTATTTCTTTACAATACTTTTTCAAAGAGGCTGTTTCTTCAACAACATTCAATACATTTTTCATATATCTACTTAATATTTCTTCAAAATTTTCGCCATTTCCTAATCTCTTCATAAATTGCTTATATTTTTTGTCTAACATAACAGTCTTCACTATATTGTATATAAGTAAGCATGTGTTTATAAAAAGTACTGTAAACATTATAATTCCAAAGCTTTCACTCCTAGTAAAATTAACTAACCAATCCATATCATCATCTCCATTTTATGGACTTCATTCATTCTATTTTTACAAATCTTTTTCAAAAAGATATTCATTTTCTAACAGGCAAAAGGCATTACAATTATATTTTTTATACAATAGTAAAGTAATGGATTTTTTAATCTTTTTATGTATTACTTTTTTCTTGTTGCATAAAAAAACTTTAGTTTATGCAAGAGATTTTCTTTCTTTCACTCGAAAGCTCTCGTTAACCAAAAGAATGAAAATCCTCATATCTCTTGTATAAACAAATTTATTATATACTCATGTAAAGTAGAAATATCGCTATTTTTGTCGTAGAACTATTATTTTTCTATAGTATCTAATATTCTGTCTAACTCTTCCATAGAGTAATACTCTATAATTATTTTTCCTTTCGATTTTGTAGACGGATTAAGAGTTACTTTTGTTCCTAATACCTGTTTTAATCTATTTTCAACTTCTTTATAATTTGCATCTAATTTCTTTGCTTTAGTGTTCTTTTTACCTTTAGTTGTAGATTTCTTCTCTTCTTTTTCTTCTTTTACAAGTGCCTCTGCATCTCTAACACTTAAATCCAAATTTATAATATCTAAAGCAAGCTTATACTGCTTTTGTGGACTATCAATTGCGACCAAACTTCTTGCATGTCCTTCTGATAATTTGCCTTCACTAACTAAATCTAAAACCCTATCATCAAGATTTAATATTCTTACTGTATTGGCAATTGCACTTCTACTCTTGCCTAGAGTTTTTGAAAGTTGTTCTTGTGTCAAATCGTGTTCTTCCATTAGTTCTTTCAAAGCCCTTGCTGTTTCAATAGGATTTAAATTCTCTCTTTGGATATTTTCAATTAATGCAACTTCCCTTATTTTTCTCTCATCATAATCTCTAACAATTGCAGGAATTGTTTTAAGGCCAGCAACTTTTGAGGCACGCCATCTTCTTTCTCCAGCAATTATTTGATAATAATTATCTTTTTTAGTTACAATAATAGGTTGCAAAACACCGTGTTCTTTGATTGAGTCTGCAAGTTCTGCTATTTTATCGTTATCAAAGGCTTTTCTTGGTTGATTAACATTTGGCTCTATCTCATTAATCTTCATTTCAATAACTTTTTCAGATTTTCCATTTGAACTTTCTCCACCTAATAAATCAACGTCAACATTTGATGGAAATAATGCCTCCAAACCTTTTCCTAATCCACTTTTTCCAAGTGCCATTATAAATTCCTCCTTACTATTTCTAATTATCTTTACTTGTTATTTTTAAGTTCTAATTTTGTTCTGTCTAATTATCTCATTTGCAAGCGAGATATATGCTTTTGCTCCATCTGATCTCTTATCGTACAATGCAATTGGCATTCCGTAACTAGGAGCTTCACTAAGCTTTACATTTCTAGGTATTATTGTCTTATATACTCTATTTTTAAAGTATTTTTTTACTTCATCTATAACTTGTTTAGATAGGTTTGTTCTAGCATCATACATTGTCAAAACAACACCTTCAATCTCAAGTTTTGGATTTAAATGTTTTTGAACCAAATCAATCGTACTCATTAATTGTCCTAAACCTTCCAAAGCATAATACTCACATTGAATTGGTACTAAAACTGAATCAGATGCTGTTAAAGCATTTAGCGTAACTAATCCCAAAGAAGGAGGACAGTCTATTATAATGTAATCATACTCTGCTCTTGCACTATTTAAAGCATCTTTTAATTTAGTTTCTCTTGAAATTTGAGAAACCAATTCAACTTCTGCACCTGCCAAATCTATATTTGAAGCACATAAATCCAAATTAGGAATTACAGTTGGTTGTATAACATTTTGAATATTTTCGTTGTTCATTATCAAATTATATGTTGATTTTCCAAAGTCTTTTTTTCCACCAACACCACTTGTAGCATTTCCTTGTGGATCTGCATCAACTAGCAAAACTTTCTTTTTAGCCAAAGCAAGGCAAGAGCTTAAATTCACTGATGTTGTGGTCTTTCCAACTCCTCCTTTTTGATTGGCAATTGATATAATTTTACCCATTTTTACCTCCATTTTGTTTCATGTGAAACTATATAATTTCTTTTGTACAAAACAATTATATAGTTAAATATTTTTTTTGTACATATTATTTTTAAAAATAACATATTTTTTACATATTAAAATATATAAAATAAGTATCTAATTTTATTTTTTTGTGGAATAGGCTTTGTGTTCCATTACTTATTTTAGTTGATATAATCATGTTTATGGAGCACGCTGTGCTCCGCTACGAGCCAAATGTAGCAATTTGCTGTTAGAATAATATATTTAATTAATGCAAATTTCCCACTGTACAAGAAAGATGAAAATCTTCGATTTTCATTCTTTCGACCCTCGAGAATTTTCGACCGAAAGGAAGAAAATATCTCGCATAAATTATTTTTTTGTGTAATAGGAAAGAAAATCAATACATAAAAGATTGCAAATCTGTTACTTTCCTATTACACAAGAAAATTGCACTCTTAAAACTAAGAGTGCAACTGATTATAATCTTTATTTAAACATTAATTATGTGTTAGTTTCACATGAAACCAAAGTTTATTTTATAGGTTCCTTTGCTGGCATACCAGCCTTTCTAGGGAATTGTTTTGGTGTATTATTTATCTTTTTGTATAGTACTATTGTTCTATCTGCATCAATTTCCGGAAGTTTAAATCTTTCAACCTTTTCTTGTTTAACATTCAATATTTTTGCAGCATTTGAGGCATCTAAAATTTCTTGTTCTGCATCAGCCTTCATACATATGAAAGTTCCAGTAACTTTTAGAAAAGGTGTACAATACTCAAGCAATGTAGATAAATTAGCAACAGCTCTTGCAGTCGAAACATCAAATTTTTCTCTATAATTAACGTCTCTAGCAAAATCTTCGGCTCTTCCATGGACAGTTCTAACATTTGTTAATTCGCATTTTTTAATAACTTCATTTAAAAAATTTATTCTTTTATTCAATGAGTCTAGCAAAACAAGTTCAATATCCGGTCTTGCAATCTTTAAAGGTATTCCTGGAAAACCAGCACCAGTGCCAACATCAATCACTCTTGCATTTTGAGGTACATATTTTTCTATAGTCAAAGAATCTGTAAAATGTTTAATTAATATTTCGTTATCATCCACAATGGATGTTAAATTAATTTTTTCATTCCATTCTTTTAATATATCTTTGTAAATAAAAAATTGTTCTATCTTATCATCAGATAATTCAATATTAATTTTAGAAACAAGTTCTTTAAATTTAGTTTTCATAATATTCCTTTCTGGTTGCTTTTGAATTATTTCAGCTTATTTGTGGCTGTTTTTGAATTTTATTTTTTGTTCACATTATTTTACATTTTAAGCTTTTTCTTTCAAATTTGGTGTGTTTTTGTTGTTTGTTTTATTGTTTCTTTTATCAATACAAATCCTTTTTATTTTTACGAATTTAAATATATTAGCAATACATTAATATCAGCTGGTGATATTCCAGATATTCTAGATGCTTGTCCAATAGATTCAGGTTTGTACTTTTCTAATTTTTGTCTTGCTTCAATTCTTATTCCTTTTACGTCTTCGTAATTGATATCTGAAGGTATTTTCTTTAGCTCTAATTTTTTAAACTCTTCTATTTGCTCCAATTGCAATTTTATATATCCCTCATACTTTACTTGAATATTTACTTCCTCACGCTCGTCTTTTGGAAGTACTGGTCTTTCAGTATCTACAGGTGCTAACATATCATAATTCAATTCAGTTCTTCTTATTAAATCTACTAATTTATATCCAGTTGTAACCTCTGTTGTTCCAGCATCTTTCAGTATCTCATTTAGCTTTTCTGAAGGCTTAATATTAGTATTTTTTACTCTCTCTATTTCGTTATTTATATCTTCATATTTTTTCAAGAATTTCTGATATCTTTCTTCTGATATTAATCCTATTTTGTATCCTATAGGAGTAAGCCTTGCGTCACTATTGTCCTGCCTTAGCATAAGCCTATATTCTGCTCTAGAAGTCATCATTCTATATGGTTCATTTGTACCTTTTGTAACTAGATCATCTATTAAAACGCCTATATAAGCATCTGATCTATCTAATACAAGAGGTTCTTCTCCTTTTACAAATCTAGCCGCATTTATTCCTGCAATCAAACCTTGTGCTGCCGCTTCTTCATAGCCAGATGATCCATTTACTTGACCAGCAAAAAACATTCCCTTTATAATTTTAGATTCAAGAGAAAGCTTTAAATCAGTTGAATCAATACAATCATACTCAATAGCATATGCAGGTCTTGTAAATTCAACATTTTCTAATCCAGCAATTGTCCTGTACATAGCTATTTGAACTTCTTCAGGCAAACTACTAGACATTCCTTGAACATACATTTCTTCTGTATTTTCACCCATTGGTTCTATAAAAATCTGATGTCTTTCCTTATCTGCAAATCTAACCACTTTATCTTCTATTGAAGGACAATATCTAGGCCCTGTAGCTTTTATAATTCCAGCGTACAATGGCGATCTGTGTAGATTTTCTCTGATAATTTTATGTGTGTTTTCATTTGTATAAGTCAAATAACAAGGTTGTTGATCTATATGTAACTCGCTATTTTCAAATGAAAATGGAACAATATCTTCATCTCCATTTTGAATCTCCATTTTTGAAAAGTCAATACTTCTCCTATTTACTCTTGCAGGCGTTCCTGTTTTAAATCTTCTTGTTTTTATTCCAATCTTATTTAAGCTATCCGTCAAATATCTAGCTGGGAAAATTCCATCAGGACCACTTTCATAATGAACCTCACCAATATGAATCTTTCCTTTCAAATAAGTACCAGAGCACAACACAACGGCTTTTGCACCATATATAGCACCAATATGTGTTTTAACACCTTTTACTTCGTTATTTTCAACGATATATTCAACTATTTCTGCCTGCTTTACATCCAAATTTTCTTGTAATTCCAATGTATGTTTCATTTCAATATGATACTTTTTTCTGTCGGCTTGTGCTCTTAATGAATATACTGCAGGTCCTTTAGATTTATTTAACATTTTTGATTGAATAAATGTTTTATCTATATTTTTTCCCATTTCTCCGCCTAAAGCATCTATCTCTTTAACTAGATGTCCTTTTGAGGTACCACCAATACTTGGATTACAAGGCATATTTGCTATACTATCCGCATTAATAGTAAAAACACAAGTCTTTAATCCAAGACGTGCACTGGCCAAAGCAGCCTCACATCCTGCATGCCCAGCACCAATTACTATAACATCATAATCTTTTGCTTTATATTCCATAAAAAATCTCCTTTGTTTCATGTGAAACGTTTTCTCAAATTTGCTTATATATCACTATTTTCCAACGCAAAACTTTTCAAATATTTTGTTTAAAACATCTTCTGAAACAGATTCGCCTAGCATTTCTCCTAATGTTTTTATTGCATCTTTTATGTCTATAGAAATCATATCAATAGGTATTCCTGTTTCAATCGAATTTATTGCTGATTTTAATCCAGTTATAGCTTTAGAAATTAAATCTTTATGTCTTATATTAGTAATAATTATCTCATTTTCTGTATCTAAGCCACGGAAGTTAAATATCTCTTCTAATTTATCATCTAGATTTTCAAGACCTTCGCCTGTTTTCGTTGATATCCTTATAATATTTTCATCTTTTAAATCAATATTTTTACACTCTAAATCAATTTTATTTATTATCACAATATGTGGCTTATCTTTTATAAGATCGTACAACTTTTTATCTTCTTCTGTCATTCCAATATTTCCATCTATGATTAAAAGAACTAATTCGGCTTCTTCTAAAGCTTTTTTACTCTTTTCCACACCAATATTTTCAACAATATCATCTGTTTTTCTAATTCCTGCAGTATCTATAAGCCTCAAACTTATCCCTCTAATTGTTACATACTCTTCTATTGTATCTCTTGTTGTTCCAGGAATTTCTGTAACTATAGCCCTATCCTCTTTAAGCAAAGCGTTTAGCAAAGATGATTTTCCAACATTAGGTTTTCCAACAATTGCTGTTAAAACACCATTTTTCAATATTTTGCCGTTCTCAAAACTTTTTTCAAGTTTCTCCAACTTTTTAATCTGCTCATTTAAAATATTAACTATTTTTTCTCTTCTTACTTCTTCTATATCTTCATACTCAGGATAATCGATATTAGCTTCTATATCAGCAAGCAAACTAACAATATTATTTTCGATTTCTTTAATTTCTTTTCCTAACTTTCCATCTAATTGTTTTATTGAAGCCTTGCTCTCTTTATCACTCTTACTATTTATAAGCTCTATAACAGCCTCTGCCTGAGTTAAATCGAGTTTTCCATTTAAAAAAGCTCTTTTGGTAAATTCTCCACCTTCTGCAAGCACCGCCCCATTTGCTAACACGACTTCTAAAATTCGCTTCATTGCTATATTTCCGCCATGACAATTAATTTCACATACATCTTCTCCTGTGTAAGATTTTGGTGCTTTAAAATATGAAACTAGAACTTGATCAATTACCTCGCCAGACTCATCATATATATGTCCTAATTTAAACGAGAATGGCCTAATTTTACCTTTTTTTACTGGTTTGAATATTCTATCAATTATATCTAAAGATTCATTTCCACTAATTCTAATTATTCCTACGCCGCCATTTCCTGCAGGCGTTGATATTGCTGCTATTGTGTTCATTTTTTCACCTCCATAAAACGCTTTCTGTATTATACTATTTTTCGATATAAAATTCAATATAATTTACATAATAATTATAAAAACACAAGAAAGATGAAAATCTTCGATTTTCATTCTTTCGTCCCTCGAGAGTTTTCGACCGAAAGGAAGAAAATCTCTCGCATAAATTAAAGTTTTTTTGTGTAATAGGAAAGAAAATCAATACATAAAAGGTTGCAAATCTGTTACTTTCCTATTACA